>NZ_JBGUAV010000024.1:0-74683 GCF_041821005.1 Halalkalibacter sp. AB-rgal2 | reverse complement strand
AGAGCTTGTTTGGCATCGCTCTTAAGCGACTTTTAATAATATATCATAATCATCCATACACGTCAAACTTTTTTTAAAAAAACATAATAGTTTAATTCAACAATGACAAATAGAACCACACACATTGACTCAACTCATTTAAATGAGCCAACTGAACAGATCAAACATATCTTCCTATCATTTAGAGCAGCAAACACTTCGCTTTTTCCTTTTAATATCCAATCAATCATTATCAATTAATTCAGCAATAAAAAGAGAATGATTTTGTACTAGATTAATAATTTCACCTGATGAAAGTTTAACTAGTGGTCTAGTAGGATGTTGTTCATCAAAGAAGATAATTTGCGCTTCTTCTCCATTAGAAAGTCTAACGCGATTCCCATAAGAAATATAATTAATACTTTGCATCAATGCTTGAGTGACGTTATAGTCGAACTTACCAAATTGCCCCATAGAGATTTCCTCTAAAACTTGGAAAGGAGAACGTTTCCTCCGATAGTGACGTTCAGATGTCATAGCATGATAAACATCTGCAACCGCTACAATTTGACCGAAACGGTGAATTTTATCTTCCTTTATACCTAATGGGTAACCACTACCATCATTTCGCTCATGATGCTGTAGCACGGCCAATGTTATTAAATCTGTTATACCTGTCTGTCCTTTAATCATATTATAACTATAGATAGGGTGCTTTTTTATTTCTTCATATTCATGACTATTTAACGATTCATCCTTGTGCAATAATCTCGGTGTCATTTTCGCCATTCCAATATCAGCTAAAGTACCAGCTAATCCGATTTGTACACAATCCGCATGAGGATAATGTAACTTATACGCTAAATAATAAGAAAGAATCCCAACATAAATACCATGATGATATACATAATGGTCCTTCGTGCTATAGTGATGTAAATAAACTAATTTATTATGTTCCTTTTTTACTTGTTCCAACAAAGGAAGCAGAACAGCCCTCACTTTGTATAGCTCTACTTTTTGTCCTGCTTGCCACGTTTGAAATAAAGATTCATATTTCTTTACAGCATTTAAATACATAGATACAAAATCAACTAACTCTTCATGTTTATGATCATCAATGTCGTCGGGTAAAAACCGTTCACCGTTTGACTTTATTGATTTCACATGAATGGTCTCGACCATAAAGGCTTCTAGTACTGTAAGTAATTCAACGGTAAGGGTTGTATTCTCTTTCACCAATGGTAGCTTAGTTAACCCCTCCACATCTTTACTTGTAATACAACCTGGCTCTACTTGGCTTAATTTCACTTCCATCACCCACAACCTCCCCATACAAACAGTATTCAATGAAGAACTCAACTCATTTAGTTACCATAAATAGTGTGAAAAAGGTAAAACGGAAAGGGCACTGAAAAAGTGCAAGCTAACTTTTTCCAATGCCCAATTAATTGGCACAACCTTTTTCATATGACAGAAAATGCAAATGAACTATGATTCATCGTTTTCATTATCATTTAATTCGAATTCATCTTCGATAGAATCGCTAGCGTCCTCATCATCAATATTCACACGCGCTACAGTTGCTACTTCTTCCCCTTCATTCACACGGATTAGTGTAACTCCTTGTGTGTTACGTCCGGTCACTGAGATGCCTTCCACATTCGTTCTAATAACAACACCACTTACCGTAATAATCATAACATCGTGATGATCAGAGACCACCTTCAGAGCAACGACGGAACCATTTTTCTCGGTAATATTACATGTTTTAATTCCTTTTCCTCCACGATTTTGGATACGGTACTCTTCAATCGGTGTTCTTTTTCCGTAGCCCTTTTCTGTTACGATAAGTACATCATGATCCTCTTCAACAATATCCATCCCTACAACACAATCATCGTCCCCAAGTGTAATCCCTTTTACACCTGCAGCAGTACGTCCCATTAAACGAACATCATTCTCTGGGAAGCGAATGGACATCCCTTGCTTTGTTCCAATAATGAGCTCACGACTACCATTCGTCAACCGAACACCATGTAATTCATCATGCTCTCGAAGGGTTATAGCAAAAAGCCCACCTTTACGAATGTTAGCAAAATGCGAAAGCCCTGTACGCTTAGTTACACCATGCTTTGTTGCAAAGAACAAGTATGCATCTTCAGTAAATTCCTCAATCGGTATAACTGTACTAATCGATTCACCTTGTTCGATTTGTAGCAAGTTAATAATCGGAATCCCTTTAGCCGTTCTTCCTAAATCAGGTATCTCATATCCTTTTAATCGATAGACCTTCCCTTTATTCGTGAAGAATAGAATGGTGTGATGAGAATTTGTTGTGAATAAATGCTGAACAAAATCATTATCATTCGTTCCCATTCCTTGAATTCCTTTTCCACCACGTTTTTGGTTCCGATAAGTTGAAATAGGCATACGTTTAATATAGCCTTGATGAGAAATCGTAATGACGACATTTTGACGTGGGATTAAATCTTCATCTTCGAGATGATCCTCACTCATCGAAATAATCGTTCGACGACTATCGTTATATTTTTCTTTAATTTCTGTAAGCTCTTCACGAATGATTTCAAGTACTTTTTCCTCATCCGCTAAAATAGCCTTCAGTTCAGCAATCTTGGCGATTAATTCATTATATTCATTTTCTATTTTGTCACGTTCTAAACCAGTCAGTCGCTGTAATCTCATATCTAGAATTGCTTGCGCTTGCTCATAGCTTAGGTTGAAACGCTCTATTAAGCCATTACGTGCTAATTCTGTCGTTTGAGATGAACGGATTAATTCAATAACTTCATCTAGGTGGTCTAGTGCTATACGAAGACCTTCTAAAATATGAGCACGTGCTTCAGCTTTTCTCAATTCAAAAGCAGTTCGTCTTCTAATGACAACAATTTGGTGATCGAGATAATGCTCTAAGCACTCCTTTAAATTAAGAACCTTTGGTTGTCCTTGAACAAGTGCCAATAAATTAATTCCAAAGCTAGTTTGTAGAGCTGTTTGTTTATATAAATTATTTAATAGTACATTGGCATTTACATCGCGACGCATTTCAATCACGATGCGCATACCGGTACGATCAGATTCGTCACGCAGATCTGTAATCCCATCAATTTTCTTATCCCGAACAAGCTCAGCAATTTTTTCAATTAATCGAGCTTTATTCACTTGGTATGGGATTTCTGTCACAATAATTCGTTGCTTCCCATTGTGTTCTTCAATCGATGTTTGTGCACGTAATGTGATAGACCCTTTTCCTGTTTGGTAGGCCTTTCGTATTCCCGATCGCCCTAATATCTCAGCGCCTGTTGGAAAATCAGGCCCAGGAATATGCTCCATTAAGTCTTCTATCGTTAACTCTCGATCACGTGAAAGAGCAAGTACGCCATCGATGACTTCCCCTAATTGGTGTGGAGGGATATTCGTCGCCATACCAACCGCAATTCCTGAAGCACCATTAACAAGCAAATTCGGAAAACGAGCAGGTAGAACGATAGGTTCTCGTTCTGAACCATCATAGTTATCTTGATAATCAATCGTATCCTTATTAATGTCTCGAACAAGCTCCATTGAAATCTTGGACATTTTTGCTTCCGTATAACGCATGGCAGCCGCTGAATCACCATCAACTGAACCAAAGTTTCCATGACCATCAACTAGCATATAACGATAGCTAAAATCCTGTGCCATCCTAACCATTGTTTCATATACAGCTGAATCACCATGAGGGTGGTACTTACCAATGACTTCTCCGACAATACGTGCTGATTTTTTATATGCTTTGTCTGGAGTCATTCCAAGCTCATTCATCGCATATAGAATACGACGATGAACCGGTTTTAATCCATCTCTTGCATCGGGTAAAGCACGACTCACAATAACGCTCATCGCGTAATCCATAAACGATGCTTTCATTTCCTGACTTATGTTACGTTCTTTAACTCTAGATTGATCTTGCTCAGCCATTAATTATAAACCTCCATCTTAAAGCCTAAATATCAAGATTTTCAACATATTGAGCATTTTCTTGAATGAAGTCCCGACGAGGCTCAACTCGATCTCCCATAAGCACTTCAAATATTTCATCGGCTTTCATCGCATCTTCTAATGTTACTTGTAATACCGTTCGGTGTTCAGGGTCCATTGTTGTTTCCCATAATTGAGTAGGATTCATCTCTCCTAGACCTTTATAGCGCTGAATTCCAACTTTGCTCTTATCTGTCAAGTCCTTTAATGCTTCGTCTAGCTCTTTATCACTGTATA
Source organism: Halalkalibacter sp. AB-rgal2 (assembly GCF_041821005.1). NCBI lineage: Bacteria > Bacillati > Bacillota > Bacilli > Caryophanales > Bacillaceae > Halalkalibacter > Halalkalibacter sp. AB-rgal2. The sequence continues at coordinate 70,429 of NZ_JBGUAV010000024.1, read as the reverse complement.
CGTAAGATACTTCACGCCCTTTTGCTAGCTTATATAATGGCGGTTGGGCAATATATATATAACCTCTTTCAATTAACGGTCTCATATATCGATAGAAGAATGTCAATATCAACGTCCGAATATGAGCACCATCAACATCAGCATCTGTCATAATAATAATCTTATGATAACGTGCTTTTTCAATATCAAAATCATCACCAATGCCTGTTCCAAATGCCGTAATCATTGCACGAATCTCATTATTAGCTAAGATCTTATCTAATCGTGCTTTTTCAACATTGATAATTTTACCTCTTAGCGGAAGAATCGCTTGGAAATGACGGTCACGACCTTGTTTAGCAGAACCACCTGCAGAATCACCCTCAACGATATAAATTTCACTAATGGATGCATCCTTCGATGAACAATCAGCTAATTTACCTGGTAAGGAGCTTACTTCCAGCGCACTCTTTCTCCTCGTTAGCTCTCTTGCTTTCTTCGCTGCTTCTCGCGCTCGCGAGGCCATAAGTCCTTTCTCAACAATCCGCTTCGCTACTTGAGGATTTTCAACGAGGAAACGCGAAAAGCGTTCGCTAAATAATGAATCAGTAATCGTACGAGCTTCACTATTACCTAGCTTTGTCTTCGTTTGCCCTTCAAATTGAGGGTCAGGGATTTTCACAGAGATAATCGCTGTTAATCCTTCACGAACATCCTCACCTGTTAAATTAGGATCTGCCTCTTTAAATAGATTATTTTTACGTGCATAATCATTGATCACTCGTGTTAAACCAGTCTTAAAGCCCGATTCATGTGTTCCACCTTCATGAGTATTAATATTGTTAGCAAAAGAATAGATGTTACTAGCAAAGCTATCATTGTATTGGACAGCTACTTCAACCGTGATCCCATCTTTTTCTCCTTCAATATGAATCGGCTCTTCATGAAGTACTTCTCGTTTACGATTTAAATGCTCGACAAATGATGCGATTCCACCTTCATAGAAGTAGGTGCTACGATTACCTTCTTCTTCTCTTAAATCTTCAATATGAATGGTCAAGCCTTTATTTAAGAATGCTAATTCTCTTAATCGAGTTGCTAGGATTTCGTATTCATAAGCAATCGTCTCTTGGAAAATTTCTGGGTCTGGTTTAAATTGGATGATCGTTCCAGTTTTGTCTGTTTCACCGACGACCTTCAAATCTGCTGAAGGAACTCCTCGTTCATACTTCTGATAATAAACTTGTCCATCGCGATGGACATTCACTTCTAAAGACGTCGATAATGCATTTACAACTGATGCACCTACACCATGTAAACCACCGGACACTTTATAGCCGCCGCCGCCAAATTTACCCCCTGCATGGAGTACGGTCAGAATGACTTCAACAGCAGGTCGACCCATTTTCTCATGAATCCCAACAGGAATCCCTCGTCCATTATCTTCAACGCGAATACTATTATCTGCTTCAATCGAAACGGTAATTGTATTACAATGACCAGCCATCGCTTCATCTATACTATTATCAACAATTTCCCAAACTAAATGGTGTAAGCCACGAGAGCTCGTTGAACCAATATACATTCCTGGACGTTTTCGAACAGCTTCAAGACCTTCTAGTACTTGAATTTGACTTTCATCATATGATTGTTGTCCTGTCACTTCATTCACCCTCATTCTCATTGATCAAATGCACTTTTTATTTTACGAATCTACCTCTTCTTTATCTAATTGTATCTCCATATGACCTTGCGCTCTTCGGTTAAGAGTTAACGATGAAACAGGGGAGTAGTAGATTTCTTTATTTGTTAAGACAATTGATTTAATATAATCAGAAGATATAATTGTTGTCTGTTTCGACTTCTGCTCTCGCTTTAAGAAATCTGCTGTTATAGCTTGTTCCTTCGCATCATGGTTCAATATGGCAATAATCTCCTTCGAGCGGACCATAATATCTCCGCCTAAATGGATAAACATCCTCTCACCGCCTCTGATTTATCATTCCTTCTACTACATCATATACGACCGAATCTGATAATATTGCATCATCTATTCCATCAATGTTCGTTGTCGTGACAAATGTTTGAACCCTTTTGCGTATCGTTTGTAATAAATGCGATTGTCTATAATCATCCAATTCTGATAACACATCATCTAAGAGCAAAATAGGATATTCACCAATTTCTGAATAAATTAACTCAATTTCAGCTAATTTAATTGCTAGAGCTGTTGTTCGCTGTTGTCCTTGCGAGCCAAACGTTTGAATGTTGCGGCCATTCACAAAAAAGCCGAGGTCATCTCGATGCGGCCCAAACAGAGTAACCCCTCTACGTATTTCTTGTTCTTTTTTCTCTTTATACGTCGCATGAAATTCTTCTTTTAGTTTCGACAAATCCATGTTATCTAATACGTTTGACGAAGGAAGGTAGCGAATTTCTAACTGTTCTTTCCCTCTACTAATATCATGATGGATTGATTCTGCCCATTCTTGTAATTGCTTCACAAAAGCAAATCGCCGATACGTCACCTCTGCAGCTAACACAATCAATTGCTCTGTTAACACTTCTAGCATTTCCTTCGAACCAGCTTGAGCTTGCAACGATTTTAACAAATGATTACGTTGAACTAACACCTTATGGTAGAGAGCAAGATGATGAAGGTACACTTGACTAATTTGTCCTAGCTCCATGTCAAGGAATTTCCTTCTTACTTGAGGACTGCCTTTTACTAAGTTTAAGTCTTCAGGGGCAAACATCACAACATTAGCTGCTCCGATGTATTCACTTAGCTTTTTTTGCTCTAAGCCATTTATTTTGCCTTTCTTACCTTTATTAGACAAAATGATTTCCAAGCTCATTGGACCATTTCGCTTTTTAAAATGTCCTTCAATTCTCGCAAATTCCTCATCCCATGCTATCAATTCTTTATCCTTTGAAGTCCGATGAGATTTGGCTAATGCTAATACATAGATCGCTTCTAATACATTGGTTTTCCCTTGAGCATTCTCACCAATAAAAATAGTAATAGACGGATCAAAATTCAATTCTACCCGTTGATAATTACGGTATTGACGAATAGTAAGGCTGGTTATTTCCAAAAGGGATTCCCCCTAATTTGCAGTAATTTCAACTCGTGATCCATCCCCTAATATAATTTCATCACCAGGAACAAGCTTCTTCCCACGACGATTTTCTTCTTCACCATTCACATAGACTGCATATTCTGATAAATACCATTTAGCCATACCGCCTGTATCAATGACCCCTATTTCTTTTAAGGCTTGTCCTAATGTTATGTAAGCTGTTGAAATGACGATTTTTCCCATATGATCACATCTTTCTCTTCTAGATAGAGGGTAGAAGCTCACCTTACTTTAGCAAAGCAAGACAGCAAATCATGTGAAGTGAAATGCTGTCTTGTACTAAACGTTACATTTATCTTTCTTACTATTGTACTAAACCTCGCACAGATAGCCAAGTCCTTTTATTAGCTTTGATTATGAACTCTCTTTAATACGTTCGAACCGGAGAAAATAAATGTAAATAATGATCTTCATCAACAGGGCGAATGACAAAAGGACTCATAGCTCCTGTAAATGTTATAAGAATATCTTCACTATCAATAACCTTTAATGCATCGATAATGTTTTTTCCATTAAAGGATATTCTCATCTCTTCTCCTGTTATTTCAGTAGATTGTACACGTTCTACTACTTTTCCTATTTCGGGTGAAATGGATGAAATTTCAATCTCGTTATCTTCAATTGTTTTAAGTGTTACTACATTATTTTTCCCCTCTCTCGATAGCAAGAGAGCACGTTCAAGAGTATGCAAAAACGGTTTTGTTTTCAACGTAATAGACGTTTTTGATTGGTTAGGAATCATCCCTTTTGTCACAGGGTATTTCCCTTCAAGCAATCGAGAGAAAAAGAGCATATGCTTAATTTTAAATAGAATTTGACTCTCAGTCACGACAAATTCTATGTATTCATTGGAGTCGTCTATAATTTTATTTAATTCATTTAAGCTTCGACCAGGGATGACTACATTGGTTAGTTGCAACGATTGATCATTTATTTCAATTGTTGCCTTTCTTTGAGCCAACCTATGACTATCTGTTGCAGTACAGAGCAAGACACCTTCTTCCAGCTCTAAGTTTACACCTGTCAATACCGGACGTGTTTCCTGGGTGGACACTGCGAAAACGATTTGTCGAATAATGTTTTTAAACATGTTTTGTGGTAATTTAAAAACTTGATCCTCTTGAATTTGAGGAAGTCTTGGGTATTCTTCAGGATCTAATCCATTTAAATTAAAAACCGAAGATGCAGAACGAATTGTTGCCGTTAATGAATCTTGAATTTGAATTTCAACTTCATCACCAGGTAACTTTTTAATAATTTCCGCAAAAAATTTCGCTTGCAATACGATACTTCCTTGTTCTTCAATACGAACAATTTCACTTCCTTCTTCTTCTTTAGGGATAAATGTTTCAATTGTAATGTCCGAATCGCTCCCAGTTAAAGTAATTCCATCATGCTTAGCTACAATTTTTATTCCAGTTAAAATAGGCATTGTTGTTCTTGATGAAACAGCTTTTGCGACATGCTGAACATCATGAACAAAACGATCACGATTAATGAAAAAACGCATAATAAATAAACTCCTTATATATATAATATTTTTTTTAAAAAAAGTAGAAGTACTAGTAATAGGCGCTGTTAGTTTGTGGATAAGTAGCAAATACATACGAAAAACTAGCCTATCCACATGTGGGTAAAATGTTGATAGGCGGATTTTGTTATACACAATGTTAACAGCTATGGATTTCTTAGTAGATCAATTAACTCTTGAACTTTTGTTTGTAGCTCTTGGTCTGAATCGAGCAAGTTCGTGATTTTCTCATGAGCATGGATAACAGTCGTATGATCACGTCCACCAAATTCACTTCCGATTTTAGGTAATGAAGAATCGGTCAATTCACGAGAAAGGTACATGGCAATTTGACGAGGAAAAGCGACAGATTTTGTTCGTTTTTTTGCTTTAAAATCCTCTAATTTGACATTGTAATGCTCTCCTACTAATCGTTGGATATCGGTAATGGTCAGAATTCTAGGCTTTGAATTTGGAATAATATCTTTCAATGCTTCTGCTGCTAAATCTGCATTCATATCCTGATTAATTAGGGAAGAATATGCAACAACTCGAATAAGAGCTCCTTCTAATTCTCGAATATTCGTGTCTATTTGATTAGCAATATACAGCATGACTTCATTCGGGATATCAAGGTTTTCGGCCTTCGCTTTTTTACGTAATATAGCAATACGCGTTTCTAGGTCTGGTGGTGTAATATCTGTAATGAGTCCCCATTCAAATCGGGAACGCAATCGATCTTCTAATGTCGGAATTTCCTTTGGTGGTCGATCACTCGAAATGACAATTTGCTTTGATTCCTCGTGCAGTGCATTAAAAGTGTGGAAAAATTCTTCTTGAGTTTGTTCTTTTCCTGCTAGAAATTGAATATCATCAATTAATAGAACGTCTACATTGCGATATTTATTACGAAAGTGAACAGCTTTATTATCTCGAATCGAATTAATAAATTCATTTGTAAATTTCTCTGAAGACAAATAGACAACTTTTGCGTTTGGATTGTGGTCAATAACGTAATGCCCAATAGCATGCATTAAATGTGTTTTCCCTAAGCCGACGCCTCCGTAAATAAAAAGTGGATTATAAGCTTTAGCGGGCGCTTCTGCTACCGCTAATGAAGCGGCATGAGCGAAACGATTGCCTGATCCAATAACGAAAGTGTTAAACGAATATTTATCATTTAACATCGTTTTCGCTGCAGCTGGAGATGATTCGTTTTCCTCAACCTTATTTTTCTTTTTAGGTGTCGGTTCTGAGACGAACTCTTCATTTGAATCATGCTGCGGAATGACAAATTTCGGAATAAGCCTTGTTCCAGTAATATCTTCAATCGTATCTGATGTAAGCTCAGCATAATGATCTTCTAACCAATCTCGAGCAAATTCATTTGGTGCTGTGATGATAATCATTTCATCATGAATATCATTTGCTTTTGTTTGTTTCAACCAAGTTTCGAAGCTTGGTTTACTAACTTTCTTTTCGATTTCTGCAAGAGCTTTATCCCACAAATCATGAATATTCTCCAAAAACTTACCCTCCTAACTAAAAAATGATCAATTCAAGAGACAAAAAAATGTCGTGCAAAGCATAGATTAGAAAAATGAATAATTATGCATACACAACGATATTCACGGTTTATAATAATATAGTAGAAAAACGTCTAAAGAAGGATTCTGAACAACCTGTGGACAAGTTATATTGACAACAGACAGAAGATGTCCACAACGTTACCCACAACCTGTGGATATATCGGAGTGGTTGTTGCATTATCCACGAGTGAAAACATAATAATCATAGCAAAAAAAAGTCATACGATCAATGGTTTGTTCAATCTATCCACAAATACCTGTATATAGTAGCAGAGCACTATCCACAACACTATATATGTGAATTTCTTGTTTGTAAGGATGGTGATAATGATTAAACCCAAAAAAAGATTATCCACAGGTGGAAAACGATTGAAGTAATTGGATGATGTTACGGGAAACTACAACCTGTTCTGAAGTAGATTTGATTAGAGAGGTTAAAAGAATAAGGCTATTTAAATTGAAGAAGTTATTGAAGGATAGTCAAACGAGATGTAAAGAGGGCATGGCTAAGATCGTGAAGGAGGAGGACACTATAGTCCTGTGAAACGAATAAATGAGAATCTGTTTGTAAAGTAAATGAGTGTAAAAGATGATACAGCATATAGATAGTGAAGAGGGTTTAAATTATAACCTTGACAACACCCTACTCCTTTCCTTATAATTTACAAGAATGTCTAAGGAATAGTTTAATCCTCAGGGAGGTGTAATAAATGGGAAAACCAACGTTTCAACCTAATAATAGAAAGCGTAAGAAGGTACATGGATTTCGTACGCGTATGAGTACAAAGAACGGCCGTAAGGTGATAGCTCGTCGTCGTCGTAAAGGAAGAAAAGTATTATCTGCATAGGCCACTGTTAACAGTGGTCTTTTTCTAAATAGTAAGAAGAGTTAAATAAGGAGGACGTTCATATTGAGAAGTGAACAGCGGATAAAAAAGAGTCAAGAATTTTCAATTGTATTTAAAAAAGGTCAATCCGTTGCGAACCGTCAATTTGTCCTCTATATACTATCGAAGGAGGATCAGCCGTTTTTTAGGTTAGGTCTTTCAGTAAGTAAAAAAGTAGGTAATGCGGTTACTCGGAATCGAATTAAACGTTATATACGGGAATGCTTTCGCATAGAGCAAGATCAGATTAAAGATTGTTTTGATTTTATTGTGATTGCGAGGCAACCGACTGCGAAGATGAGTTTTCATGAAGTTGAGAAAAGTTTAATGCACGTTTTAAGAAAAGCGAAAGTACTACATAAGTATCACTCATCTAAGAAGAGTAGTAGGCTCGTTTGACGATAGATGGTTTAAATGTTCAGAGAAACAAGGAGGAACTTACGTGATTAAGAAGTTTGGATTGGTTGCGATGATTATAGGGCTGCTTCTTGTCATGACCGGCTGTTTTAACATCGAAGAACCAATTAATAGTAGTAGTGAGGGATTTTGGGATTCGTATTTTGTTTATCCGTTATCGTGGGTCATTCTTTTTGTAGCGGATATTTTTGGAGAGCAATCAGGTCATGGTTGGGCGATTGTCATCGTAACGATTCTTTTACGTATTTTAATATTGCCATTAATGATTAAACAAACGAAAAGCGCTAAGGCGATGCAAGCTGTACAGCCTGAAATGGCAAAGCTTCGAGAGAAATACAGTGCGAAAGACCAAAAGACACAACAACAATTACAACAAGAAATGATGCAGTTATTCCAGCAAAAAGGAGTAAATCCTCTGGCTGGTTGTTTGCCGCTCTTTATACAAATGCCGATTTTACTTGCGTTCTATCATGCGATTATGCGTACGGAAGAAATTGGTGGACATGAGTTTATGTGGTTTGCGTTAGATGCGCCAGATCCATTTTTCATCTTACCTGTTGTGGCTGGAATCACAACATTTGTTCAACAAAAGATGATGATGGTGACAGATAATCCACAAATGAAAATGCTTCTATATATTATGCCGGTTATGATTTTTGTGTTTGCGATTTTCTTCCCGACAGCATTAACGTTATACTGGGTAGTAGGTAACCTCTTTATGATAGCACAAACATACTTCATTACTGGCCCAAATGTTGGTAAGGATAAAACAGCTGAAGCGACAGGAGGCAAAAAGAAGTGAAACGTGTGACGGTTTCAGGGAAAACGATTGAAGATGCGATTGCAAAGGCGGTAGTTGAATTACAAACGACACAAGAGAAAGTAGACTATAACGTTGTGGAGCAGCCACAAAAGGGTCTTTTTGGATTGTTTGGTTCGAAACCAGCTGTTGTGGATGTATTTGTATTACCTGATCCGATTGAGAAAGCTCATTCCTTTTTACAGGGCACGTTAGATCATCTAGGTATAGAGGCAACGATTGAGAAGGAAGAAACGGATCGTGCGTTGCGTTTTAACCTTTCTGCTAATGAAGGAACGGGACGAATTATCGGCAAAAGGGGACAAACATTAGAGTCGCTTGAATTCTTAACGAACCTTGTTGCAAATCGTGAAGCGGACGCATACACACGGATTGAATTAGATGCGGAGAATTATCGTCAAAGACGACAAGTGGTGCTTGAAAATCTAGCTCTTAAGTTGGCGAAGAAGGCGAAAATGACGCGACAGAAAGTCTCATTAGAGCCTATGAATGCTGCTGAGAGGAAAATGATTCATTCCACACTACAATCCTATGACGGAATTGAGACAGTCTCTGAAGGGAAAGGGATTAATCGCCACATTGTGATTTTACCGAAAGGAAACAAATTCTCTTCTTCACTTTAAAAGTGTTGGTTCTATATTTAGAAGTTTATGTAGAAGAGGCTGGGACATAACTAAAGTGTCTATCTGGAAACCCGAACAAAAGATGAACGTAGCGGATGAAATATACGTAGACTCCTGCGGGATGAAAAGCCAAGGGTGAGACCCCGCAGTGCGAAGCACGAGGAGGCTCACCGGCTTCCCGCGGAAAGCGAAGTATATTTCAGGAGCGGTTTACGTCCTCCATCTATCATTGTTCGGCTTTTCTTTTAGTTAAACCACTTTTGTCCCAGCCTCTTCCTTTCGTGAAGGGCACCAAAAAAGTTAAAAACCAAACTTTTTCAGTGCCCTTTTCGTGTAAGTAGGGTACTCTAACAAGCATTCAATACAAATTAATGGGGAAAAATAGTACAATGATCATATTGTCGGAGGTGATCAGAGTGGAAATGGATACAATCGCGGCGATTTCTACAGCTCTTGGTGAAGGGGCAATTGGGATTGTGCGTTTAAGTGGTGAAGATGCGATAGCGATAGCTAATCAAATGTATAATGGAAAGCAATCACTCGAACAAGTGGAGTCTCATACGATCGTATACGGCTTTATTGAAGATCCGCGTACGAAGGAACGAATAGAAGAAGCAATGGTTACGGTAATGCGAGCACCAAAGACATTTACGTGTGAAGATGTTATCGAAATTAATTGTCATGGCGGAATTATGTCAGTGAATCGTGTTCTCCAGCTTGCATTAAGACTTGGCGCACGTTTAGCCGAGCCTGGTGAATTTACGAAACGAGCCTTTTTAAATGGGCGGATTGATCTTTCGCAAGCAGAAGCCGTAATGGATTTGATTCGTGCCAAAACAGATCGCGCTATGGATGTCGCTCTCCATCAAGTAGAAGGAAGATTGTCAAAGTATATTCAAGCATTACGGCAAGCGTTGCTTGAAACGGTTGCTCACGTGGAAGTGAATATTGATTATCCTGAATATGATGCTGAAGAGATGACTCATGATTTATTGCGTGAGAAAGCAGATTATGTCAAAAAGGAAATAAATAAATTGTTAGTCACAGCTTCACAAGGTAAAGTATTAAGAGAAGGGATTTCTACAGCGATTATTGGAAGACCGAACGTAGGCAAGTCGTCGTTAATGAATAGTCTTGTTCATGATAGCAAGGCAATCGTCACAGATATTCCTGGTACGACAAGAGATGTGATTGAAGAATATGTGAATGTTCGTGGTGTGCCGTTACGGTTAATTGATACAGCTGGAATTCGGGAAACAGAAGATATTGTTGAACGAATCGGAGTGGAACGATCGCACCAAGTGTTGAAAGAGGCCGATCTTATCTTACTCGTGTTAAATTATGGAGAAGAGCTTTCGGAAGAAGATGTCGCTCTTTTTGAAGCGGCTCGTAACATGAATGTGATTGTCATAGTAAATAAGACGGATATTGAGCAGAAGATAGATCTTACTGAAGTGAAGCGATTGGCTGAGGGGAGACCTGTTATGACAACATCGCTTCTACTTGATAAAGGAATTGAAGAGCTAGAAGAAGCGATTGCGTCTTTGTTCTTTGAAGGGAATATTGATCAAAATGATATGACGTATGTCTCGAATTCTCGTCATATTGCTTTATTAGAGCAAGCAAAGGGAACGATTGAAGATGCACTAGGAGCGATCGAGATGGATGTACCGATTGACCTAGTTCAAATCGATATTACTCGAGCATGGGAGCTATTGGGAGAAATCATCGGTGACAGTGTACAGGAAAGTTTAATTGATCAGTTATTTGCCCAGTTTTGTTTAGGAAAATAAATAATGAAAAAGGAGGTTCTTATCATGAATTACGAAGCTGGTGAGTTTGATGTGATTGTTATTGGGGCAGGTCATGCTGGCGTTGAAGCAGGGTTAGCTGCTGCGCGTATGGGAGCCAATACGTTAATGTTAACATTGAATTTAGATGCAGTTGCGTATATGCCATGTAACCCATCAGTTGGTGGCCCAGCAAAAGGAATTGTTGTTCGCGAAATTGATGCACTTGGCGGTGAAATGGCACGAAATATTGATAAAACTCATATTCAAATGAGAATGTTAAATACAGGTAAAGGCCCTGCTGTTCGAGCCTTACGTGCGCAAGCGGATAAATTTATGTATCAGCACGAGATGAAGAAAACAATTGAAGAAACGGAAAATTTACTATTAAGACAAGGTATGGTAGATGAGTTAATCGTTGAAGATGGTGTGTGTCAAGGAGTTGTAACGAATACAGGGGCTAAATACCGCTCGAAAACAGTCGTTGTGACGACTGGAACTTATTTAAGAGGAAAGATTATTTTAGGTGAATTATCATATGAGAGTGGTCCGAATAACATGAAGGCTTCTGTCAAGCTGGCTGACCACTTGAAGGAACTCGGGTTTGATATTGTCAGATTTAAAACAGGAACTCCACCACGAGTCAATGCGAGTACGATTGATTATTCGCAAACAGAAATTCAACCAGGTGATGAGAAGCCACGGGCATTTTCATTTGAAACAGTTAAGTATATTACCGATCAACTTCCTTGCTGGCTAACGTATACAGGTCAAGAGACACATGAACTAATCAAGAATAATTTAAATCGTTCACCGATGTATTCTGGGATGATTGAAGGGACGGGACCTCGTTATTGTCCATCGATTGAAGATAAAATTGTGCGCTTTAACGATAAGCCTCGTCATCAAATCTTCTTAGAACCAGAAGGGCGTAATACGTCTGAAGTGTATGTTCAAGGGTTATCAACGAGTTTACCTGAAGAGGTGCAGCTACAAATTTTAAAATCGATACCTGGATTGCAAAATGTTCGGATGATGCGTCCTGGTTATGCCATCGAGTATGATGCCATTGTACCGACTCAATTATGGCCAACGCTGGAAACGAAACGGCTTGAAGGTTTATTTACCGCAGGGCAAATTAACGGGACTTCTGGCTATGAAGAAGCTGCTGGTCAAGGGTTAATGGCTGGGATTAATGCTGCTCGAAAAGCATTAGGTGAAGAGAGTCTCGTGCTTGATCGTTCAGATGCATATATTGGCGTTCTCATTGATGATTTAATAACGAAGGGGACGAATGAGCCGTATCGTTTACTTACTTCTAGAGCAGAATACCGTCTATTATTACGTCATGATAATGCCGATTTAAGGTTGACAGAAATTGGATATAATATTGGTCTTATAAAAGAAGAACGCTATTTGCGATTTATTGATAAAAAAGAAAAAATTAGACAGGAAACGAAACGATTAGACAAAATCATAGTTAAGCCTAATGAGCGAGTAGCAAGCATGTTAGAAGAGGTTGGTTCAGCGCCATTACAAGAAGCGGTAAAAGCAACGATGCTACTAAAACGACCAGAGGTGACGTATGAAGATGTAGCGAAAGTTATTGAAGGTCCTGAAGTTGAAGTAGATGAAGATGTAGCGGAGCAAGTTGAAATTCAAGTGAAATATGAAGGTTACATTGAAAAGCAGCTTCAGCAAGTCGAACGCTCTCGCAAAATGGAAAATAAGAAAATCCCAGAAAATCTTGATTATTTTTCAATTAATGGCTTAGCGACGGAGGCGAGACAGAAACTTAGCCAAGTACGACCGCTTTCTGTAGGCCAAGCTTCGCGCGTTTCGGGAGTGAATCCAGCTGATATTTCCATTTTACTTGTTTATTTAGAACAAGGTAGATTAGCTAAAATCAAATAATGTTATAAGAAAAGTGTGGAGATTTGATATGTTCAAAGAGACTTTTTCATCACAATTAACCGAACAAGGAATTTTGATATCTGATCATCAGCTACATCAATTTAACCTGTATTACAAGTTGTTAGTAGAATGGAATGAAAAGATGAACTTAACAGCTATAACCGATGAGAATGATGTCTATTTAAAGCATTTTTATGATTCGGTTAGTGCAGCGTTTTATTATTCTTTTGAAGGTGAAAAACATTTAATTGATGTTGGAGCTGGGGCAGGATTTCCGAGTATTCCACTTAAGATCCTCTTTCCACAATTAAATGTTAGTATTGTCGATTCGCTTAAAAAAAGAATTGGCTTTTTAGAGCACCTTGTCTCAACATTAGGCTTGAAAAAAGTATCATTGTACCATGACCGTGCAGAGACGTTCGGTCAGAATAAACGTTTTCGTGAATCCTTTGATATTGTTACAGCAAGAGCTGTTGCACGACTTTCTGTTTTATCTGAATTATGCTTACCCCTCATAAAAGAAGGTGGAGACTTTCTAGCGATGAAGGCATCTGGTGGAGTAACGGAGCTAGATGATGCTAAAAAGGGGATTGAGATATTGGGAGGGGAGATTAAAGGGGATTATTCCTTCAATCTCCCGATAGAGGAAAGTGAACGACATATTATTCATATTACGAAAGTGAAGAAAACACCTAAGAAATATCCTCGTAAGCCTGGAATGCCAAATAAAACACCGTTATAAGCCAATGTTTCACGTGAAACATTGGTTGCAGGTTTAAAAATTGGAACTGTTGAACAAGTTTGGTGTAAATGGTTCGTAAGTGAATTCGGGGGGATCGGCTTCGTGCGTTACACGTTAATCTGAAAGAAGCGCGCGTTCAGAACAACACAAAATCGTTGTAACGACTCTCTGTACGATGCAATGTAGAAAAGACGCCACTGCATTTTGTTATCTTTTACTTGACGGTTCGTCATTTCAAGGATATAAATGAGGTAGGAAAATAGAAGGAATTATACGGTCAACGTCGAAATGAGTAAGATGGGTTACAATCAAAAGGTGGTGTCATGGCGATGAAGCAACCGTTTTCGCGCCTTTTTGGCTTGGGGGACAAGCAAGCTGAAGAAGAGCAGTTAGGGAACGAAGAAATAGAAGAGATAAAGGAATTGGAACAACACGACTACGAGGAAGTAAGAGAAATTCCTATTAAGGATATTGTCCCGAATCGTTTTCAACCTCGTACTATTTTTGATGAAGAGCGGATCGCTGAATTAGCGCAAACAATACGGACGCATGGGATTATCCAACCGATTGTTGTACGTGCTTATGATGAAAAATATGAAATTATTGCAGGCGAAAGACGTTGGCGAGCTGTCACTTCGTTAGGCTGGGAAACGATACCTGCACTTGTGAAGGAATTTAACGACTCACAGACAGCTTCCGTTGCATTAATTGAAAATTTGCAAAGAGAAGGCTTAACATCCATTGAAGAAGCGATCGCTTACGCGAAATTAATCGAATTACATGGACTCACACAAGAAAGTCTTGCACAACGGTTAGGGAAGGGTCAATCAACAATTGCAAACAAAATTCGTCTATTACATCTTCCAGAAAAAGTCCAACAAGCCATTATGGGACGTCATATAACAGAAAGACATGCAAGAGCATTATTAATTTTAAAGAATACTGAATTACAAGAAAAAGTATTAGAGGAAGTGCTTGAAAAGCATTTAAATGTCAAGCAAACAGAAGAGCGTGTTCGAGCTATTTTAGAAAAGCAAAATGGTGAAAAGAAGAAGGTACCAAAACGAAAAGCATACTCTAAGGATATGAGGATTGCGATGAATACGATCCGTCAATCGGTTGATATGGTCGTTAAAAGTGGTCTAACCGTTGATGCAGATGAAGAGGAGCATGAGGATTTCTATCAATTTACGATACGGATTCCGAAAAAGTAATCTATCGAAGAAGATAGATTACTTTTTTCGCGAAATGACAAATTGCTGAAGAGTATGTTCAAATAGCAACAAAAAATATCGCAATGGCTTTGAATGCTACGCGTCTTATCGCCAGAAACTATTGATCACAAGACTTTTAAAAGATGTAGCGACTACGCCCATTGCTTCAAGTTCATTCAAAAAAGGAAACTAGATGGCCTCGAAAAAGTTGACGCCAAATTTTTTTAGTGCTTTTAAAACGATCTCTTTTGAACAATCTCTTAAAATGTAAGAAAACTTTATAAAAACGTGAAACAAAAAGTGTGTTAAAATAAAAGACGAACTGTAGGATGGAAAGAAGGTGACAGTGTTGGGGAAAATCATCTCCATTGCAAATCAAAAAGGTGGGGTCGGTAAAACGACAACCGCTGTAAACTTAAGTGCATGCTTAGCGCATTTAGGGAAAAAAGTATTGATTGTTGACATAGATCCACAAGGAAATGCGACGAGTGGTATTGGAATAGAAAAAGGCGATATAGATGAATGTGTGTATGATGTGTTAGTAGAAGATCTCAATCCTAAAGAGGTCATTTGCTCTTCTGCCATTGAGCGTTTGGATGTCATCCCTTCTACTATTCAACTGTCAGGGGCTGAAATTGAGCTAGTACCGACCATTTCAAGAGAAGTACGCTTGAAAAGGGCATTAGCTACCATTTCTGAGGAGTATGATTTTATTTTCATTGATTGTCCTCCTTCACTTGGCCTATTGACCATTAATTCTCTAACTGCATCAGATTCAGTTTTAATTCCAGTGCAATGTGAATATTATGCGTTAGAAGGATTAAGCCAATTATTAAATACAGTTAGGCTTGTACAGAAGCATTTAAATACTGATCTGGCTATTGAAGGCGTATTATTAACGATGTTAGATGCGCGTACGAATTTAGGGATACAAGTGATAGAAGAAGTGAAAAAATACTTTAGAGAGAAAGTATTTGAAACGATTATACCGAGAAATGTTCGATTAGGTGAAGCACCGAGTCATGGGATGCCGATCATTACATATGATTCAAAATCCCGTGGTGCAGAAGTGTATGTAGACTTAGCGAAGGAAGTGATTGCGAGTGGCGAAAGGGTTAGGTAAAGGACTACAGGCGTTTTTTCCCGATCATTCAGAGGAAATGGATGAGAAAGTGGAGCAAGTTTCTCTTTCAGATTTAAGAGCCAATCCGTATCAACCACGTAAATCATTTTCAGATGAGGCCATTTCTGAATTAGCCGATTCGATTCGAGAGCATGGGGTTTTGCAGCCAATTATTGCTAGGAAATCAATTAAAGGCTACGAAATAGTCGTAGGAGAAAGAAGGTTCCGAGCAGCGAAGGAAGCTGGCTTGAAGAAAGTACCGGTTGTTGTAAAAGAGCTCGATGAACAAAAAATGATGGAGCTCGCATTAATTGAAAATTTACAACGGGAAGATCTAAATCCAATTGAAGAAGCATTGGCTTATGAAAAGCTAATGAAGCATTTGAATGTGACACAGGATCAGCTTTCTCAGAGAGTAGGGAAAAGTAGACCACATATTGCTAATCATCTGAGACTGTTGCAATTACCAAACGTTGTCCAACAATTCATTTCAGATGGTAAGCTGTCGATGGGGCATGGTCGAGCTTTATTAGGCTTGAAGGATAAGAAGAAGTTATCTCCTTTGCTTGAGAAAGTATTACAAGAAAAACTAAGCGTTCGTGAATTAGAGTCACTTGTCAATGAAATGAATTCGTATGTTCCACGTGAAACAAAAAAGAAAAAAGTCTCACTCCCTCCTATTTTGCTTGAGAAACAGGAGGTGTTACAAGCACGATTAGGAACGTCTGTCATGATTAAGCCAGGAAAGAAAAAAGGAAAAATTGAAATTGATTATTTTTCTGACGATGACTTAGAGCGTATTATTCAATTATTAGAATCAAATCATGCATAATATAAATAGAATATTCCTTTAGTCGTTTGGTGGACCTTCATCGAACGGCTTTTTTCTTAAGACTGATCAGGAACAATTAGTAGTAGAAAGGGTGAATGAAATGATTTATTTTGACCATGCTGCTTCATCATACCCGAAGCCGAAGAAAGTCGCAGAGGCGATGTCGGAAGCGGTTCTTACATACAGTGCGAATCCTGGAAGAGGAGGTCATCGATTAGCAGAGCAAGCTCGCCTCGCCGTTGAAGGTGCTAGGAAAAAAGTGGCGCAATTGATTTCCGCACCTAGTAGTAAGAATGTATGGTTTTATCAAAATGCGACGATGGCTATTAATCAAGCAATATTAGGATTCCCATTTAAAAAAGGGGATCATGTGATTACAACGAAGTTTGAGCATAATTCAGTCATCCGTCCGCTTAAACAATTAATGAAGGAAAAAGAAATAGATGTGTCTTTTATTGAACCAAATGCTTCAGGACTTATAGTAGCTGAAAACGTGATAGAAGAGATGACGAACCGTACGGTCTTAATTGCGATTACCCATGCTTCAAATGTAACAGGTGCCGTTGTACCAATACGGGACATTTCAACATACGCCAAGGAAAAGAATGTCGTCTTGTTTGTTGATGCTTCACAAACAGCGGGGACACTCCCTCTTTCAATGGAGGAGGACCATATTGATCTTCTTGCCTTTGCTGGACATAAATCATTGCTTGGTCCACAAGGAACAGGTGTATTAATAAGTAAAAACGATTATGGTTTAACTCCATTGATTGTTGGGGGGACAGGTAGTTATTCTGAGTTACCTTATCAGCCACAATCATGGCCTGATCGGTATGAGGCGGGTACGTTGAATACTCCAGGAATTGTTGGTTTAGCAGCAGGGATTGATGAAATTAACAGTAGAGGACTAGATGACATTTATGAGCATGAGCAATCGCTACTCAAGCACTTCGTTTCAGAAAGTGAGAAAATAGAAGGATTGAAGCTAGTTGGACCAACAGATTTAACAAAGCGGGTTGCTGTTGCTTCGTTTACATTGGACGGTTTAGACAGCCATGAGGTAGCGATGATTCTGGATGAGCATTATCATATTGCCGTTCGCGCTGGATTACACTGTGCTCCGATCATTCATCAAGCGCTTGGGACAGTTGATACAGGATTAATCCGAGTTAGCTTTGGACCGTATAATAAATTAGATGAAATAGATACGCTTATCCAAGCATTACAAGATATAAGTGAAGCGTTTTAATAGTGAGGAGTAGAAAAAATGGTGTTGCTAGGTACAATTGTGAATGGGCTTGCGATCGTTGTAGCCTCTTTAATGGGGTTATTAATTAGAAGAATTCCAGATAAAATGCGAGAAACGATTATGATAGCCATTGCATTAGCTGTTGTTGTGTTAGGGCTTGATATGGCATTAAAGAGTGAACAGTTTTTAATTGTTATTGCTAGTTTAGTCGTAGGAGCGATTATTGGCGAAATTCTAGATCTTGAAGGAGGATTAAATAAAGTAGGAGCGTGGATTGAACAACGACTTGGTGCAGCTGAAGAAGGCTCAATCGCGAAGGCATTTGTGACAACAACGCTCATATATGTCGTAGGGGCGATGGCTATACTAGGAGCATTAGATAGTGGTTTACGAGGAGATCATTCTGTTTTGTATACGAAATCAATGCTTGATGGTTTTACAGCGATGTTATTTACATCGACGCTCGGGATAGGAGTGATTTTTTCGGCTATCCCGGTTGTTCTGTATCAAGGGGGAATTGCTTTGTTAGCGACGCAAATTTATGAATATGTCCCTCAAGCACTGATGGATCAATTTATTGTCGAGATGACGGCGACAGGTGGGGTTATGATCATGGCGATTGGTTTAAATATTGCTGGGTTATTGAAGGTTAGGGTGGCAAACCTATTACCGGGAATTGTCGTAGTTGCTGTAATCGTCACAATATTGTACTTGATATAAGTAAACCCCGTGGATGGCTTTACTTAAAAAGTGATGTCAACGCTACCTGATAAAATAAAACTTTGAAGGTTTACAAAAATCCCCCCCTGTAGAATGATAGAGCACTGGCACAGCTCGTTATGCTTTCGTCGAAACATAGAACGACTGGGCACAGTGCTTTTAAGATAGAGCTGATTTTCCCTTTCGTTTCAATGCTTCAAAGAATGTAGGAATCCGTTCTTGATTTGGAAGCATTTGATCGGCTTTTACAATTGCCTTTGCCATTGAATCGGCCATTTCCATCACTGTATGAAGACGTGTGTTTTGTAAGACAAAAAACTCCATCATTCCTCCAACATTTACAATGCCCGTCATATGGATATCTCCAATTGGCGGGAGCTTCTTCGAAACGGCAGCTCCTGGCTGTACAGGTCCGTGGGCCAACGTCATATAGCCAACACTGGATAGCTGTCCTAAGCAAGCATCGATGGCGATAATGAACGGACGCCAATGATCTCTTTTAATCTTCTCTAGTCGTTCTTCCATATTAACGGCATGAAAGGGATGTTCCAATGTTCCATATACATGAAACCTACGTAATGAAACAGCATCAAGCTTTGATCCAATGAGTGGCCCTAATGAGTCACCTGTTGAACGATCCGTGCCAATACAAATAATAATGAGATCCCTTTTTGTAAAGAAAGCGGTCATTTCATGAAGGATACTAGCCATTTGATTAATAGCTTGTGGATCATCATAGTGAAAACGAGCTTGTTCTTCCTTTTTTATGAATAGACGATGGTTTGTACTCATAACATCGCCTCCTTTGCCATAGTAGTAACAGTATACGGTGCATTTTTCCTTTCTATACATAGAGAGTGAAGAAAGAGGAAAAAAGAGAGGAATGACGGTTATGTGGGCGAATGGTTTTAAGTGGATGTTCTTAATCATAGGAACAATGATTGGGGCTGGATATGCTTCAGGTAGGGAGTTATGGGAGTTTTTTGGTGCTGAAAGTGGACTAGCGATCATGTTGTTTTCTGTTTTATTTGCTAGCTCTTGCTTTATCATTCTATCGATAAGTGCAAAGCAGCAATCGTCTCATTATCTACCGGTTCTCCAAGAAATTATGGGAAAAAAACTAGCGAGAATGTATGATTGTATGATCCTAATCTATTTGTTTTCTGTAACGGTTATTATGCTTGCTGGTGGCGGAGCTACGTTAGAGGTTATTCATGTTCCATACTGGCTAGGAACCGTTTTTATTGGAGGAATGGTTGTCATTCTCTTTCTTTGGGATACACGTGGAATGACATCGATGAACGCCCTTATCATTCCAGTATTGATTGTCTTTCTATTAGGTGTCCTTATTGCCTTTCAATCATTACTAGGGTTTCCGATTCAATTTCGAGTTGAACAGCAGCATAATTGGCCGTCAGCCTTAACATTTACAGCTTTGAATATTTTACCGTTAATAGCGGTCTTAAGTGCGGTCGGCAAAGAGATTAACCGTCAAGGGGAGATCTGGATCGCAAGTATAGGGAGTGGTGTTATTTTAGGAGGGATTTCGTATCTTTATAATGAATCGCTCTTGCAAGTATCTGGTGATATCATGCTCTATGAAATCCCATTATTTGCGATACTAAAGCATTATCCTTATTTTATGGTGCTCGTTATGTCTGGGCTATTATGGTTGGCGATTTATACGACTGCAGCGGCGGGGGTATTTGGTCTTCTTTCACGTATGCGAGAATGGTTGAAGGGCCCTGCATGGCTCATTGCCCTACTAATTGTGAGCATCATGGCTCCATTAACTACCTTTGGCTTTTCGACTTTAATTTCGGTTTTATATCCACTATACGGTGTGTTGAACTTGTATGTATTGGCGGCGATTTTACTATATCCAATATTACATCATCGTTCCATCGTGAAATGATTCATTTTCGCGATCAATTCATGTATAATAAAGAGGATTAATGAAGAAGGAGGATCATGGCATGTCAGATAAGGAATTTGCTTTGCATGATGTAGTTGAAATGAAGAAGCAGCATCCTTGTGGTGAAAACCGTTGGCAAATTATTCGGATGGGGATGGACATTCGGATTAAGTGTCTAGGCTGTCAGCACAGTGTCATGCTACCTCGTAAAGAATTTCTGAAGAAAATGAAGCGAGTTCTAGAACGCGCTTCAACTTAAAACGGTGTGAAGGCATTATAGAAGAGGTAAGTCCTCCTATGATGCCTTTTACTATGGGAATGTACCTGGTAGTATTAATCAAAGATTTAGCTTTGCCACTGTACGTTGCTAATAGAGTATTGAAAAAATGATCTTTTTCAATGCCTTTTGACAATAGGTTGTATTTTTAATCCAAACTCACTATAATTGGAATGATTATGATCAATAGATGAAGTGGAAGTTGAAATAGAAAAGGAAGTGACCGAATGGCTTTAACGACAGGAATTGTAGGGTTACCAAATGTCGGAAAATCAACGTTATTTAACGCAATTACACAAGCAGGAGCTGAATCAGCAAATTATCCGTTCTGTACGATTGATCCGAATGTCGGAATTGTTGAAGTACCAGATGTACGTTTACAAAAGCTAACAGAGCTTGTAACACCGAAGAAAACGATCCCAACCGCTTTTGAATTCACAGATATTGCTGGTATTGTCGAAGGTGCAAGTAAAGGAGAAGGATTAGGAAATAAGTTCCTTTCCCATATTCGCCAAGTTGATGCGATTTCACATGTCGTTCGTTGTTTTGCAGATGAGAATATAACGCATGTTTCCGGCGGGGTAGACCCACTTCGTGATATCCAGGTAATTAATTTAGAGTTAATTCTTGCGGACTTTGAAACGGTTGATAAGCGCTTTACTAGAGTGGCGAAGCTAGCGAAGACAAAAGACAAGGAAGCCGTTGCTGAGCTTGAAGTATTAGAAATGCTTAAGGATGCCTTTGAAGAAGAGAAGCCTGCAAGAAGCATTGATTTCACGGATGAACAACTGGCTATCGTGAAGCAGTTTCATTTGCTAACGATTAAGCCTGTTTTATATGTAGCAAATGTGAGCGAAGATGACCTATTAGCTCCAGATGATAATGAGTATGTACAAAAGGTAAAAGAATTTGCTCATGCAGAAAATAGTGAAGTCATTGTTGTTTGTGCAAAAATTGAATCAGAAATTGCTGAGCTTGAAGGTGACGAAAAGGAGATGTTCCTTGAAGAGCTCGGTATTGAGGAGTCAGGATTAGATCAATTAATTCGCGCAGCCTATCAGCTATTAGGCCTACAAACGTACTTCACAGCCGGTGTACAGGAGGTGCGTGCATGGACATTCCGAAAAGGAACGAAAGCGCCGCAAGCGGCAGGGATTATTCATACTGATTTCGAGAAAGGCTTCATTCGAGCTGAAACGGTATCGTATGATGACTTAATGGAAGCTGGCTCAATGAATGCAGCGAAGGAAAAAGGGAAAGTTCGCTTAGAAGGAAAAGAGTACATCGTTCAAGATGGAGATGTTATCCATTTTAGGTTTAATGTGTAATTAAATGCAGTGATGATAGATGAAAGCAAAGTATTCCTCTTAATGTGAAACCGAACAAATACATTTGGTGCCAATATACCGCTCCTGATATATAATTCGCTTTCCGAGGGAAGCTGGTGACTCCATAGTGCTATGCATTGTGGAGTCACCAGCTTTTCTTTTCATGTAGTACAATGGAAAATTTATCAACCGAACTTCCAGTGTACCTGCTACCGCGTTTTCTCTTAGTATACTTATTTTAAGGGAAAGAGATTGCGGTACAGTGAACGATCTGTTATAATATTGGAATGTGAGTAAAATGACTTATTTTGATGAGTTTTGCTCCTTGCTCCGTTAGTGGAGCCGTTAGACCAAAAGGAGGTGGATCGGAATGCGTAAGTACGAAATTATGTACATCATCGCTCCAAACCTAGACGAGGCAGCAACTAAAGAAGTAATTGAACGTTTTAATAATGTTCTTACAACGAATGGTGCTGAAATCGAAAAGGTGAATGAAATGGGTAAGCGTCGTTTAGCATATGAAATTAATGATTTCCGCGAGGGTTTCTATGTATTGCTAAATGTACAATCTAATTCAGAAGCGATTGCAGAATTTAACCGTCTTGTTAAGATCAACGAAAGCATTATTCGTGTTCTTATTACAAAAGACGAAGAATAATGAATGGAAAATGGGAGGGGTATGAATGCTTAACCGAGTCGTGCTAGTTGGACGTTTAACGCGTGATCCTGAACTGCGTTACACACCAAATGGAGTTGCTGTTGCTAACTTTACGCTTGCTGTGAATCGGACATTTTCGAATCGGCAAGGGGAGCGTGAGGCTGACTTCATTAATTGTGTCGTCTGGCAGAAGCAAGCTGAAAATGTCGCAAACTATTTGAAAAAGGGTAGTTTAGCGGGAGTGGATGGCCGTATACAAACACGTAGCTATGACAACAATGAAGGCCGTAGAGTCTTTGTCACAGAAGTCGTTGCAGAAAGTGTACAATTTCTTGAGCCTCGTAATAGTGGAGGGGCAGGGAATGAATCATTTGGCGGACCTCCAAGTTCAGCAGGGAATAACGACTTTGGTAAGCAACCAAATCGTCCATCTGGCTTTGATGATCCGTTTGCAAATGATGGCAAGCCAATTGATATTTCAGATGATGATTTACCGTTTTAATTACCTCTCACCTTTAATGAATGGTTGTGTGAATAGAATACAATTTAAAAGGAAAGGAGTGCTGTCAAATGGCTCGTCGTGGTCGTCCAAAGCGTCGTAAGGTTTGTTTCTTCACTGTAAACAAAATTACGAAAATCGATTACAAAGATACTGACCTTTTGAAACGTTTCATTTCTGAGCGTGGTAAGATTTTACCTCGTCGTGTAACTGGAACGTCAGCGAAGTATCAACGTCAACTTACAATTGCTATTAAGCGTTCTCGTCAAATCGCTTTATTGCCATATGTGAATGATGTAAACTAATTAGATATATCAAAACAAAGCAGGATAGAGATACAGTCTCTGTCGTGCTTTTTTTAACATTCCGCTTAATTTCATCTAAGTTCATAATAGCAAAGCCGAGTTTACCTAAATAGGGTGGGAAAATGAAGGGTTTCTGGAATAGCAGGAAGGGAAGAAGCTCATAAAGCTTTCTAGTCAGAATATGTTAGAAGACGACATCCATGTGGCCATGAAATAAAAATTGAATAAATTAAATTAACTCTATAAACCTTGATAAAAGAGCAAATAGAAAAAGCGTGTTTTGAAAAAAATTGATCAAAAACGGTCACCGTACCCCAAAGCAAAATAATAATGATTTTTCTCGTTCCAAGGCTGATCCTAAAAAATACGCTTCGTCCACCAGTGGCGAGTATAATATCCGATATCTCTATATGTAAGATATTGAGGGGCAGTAGAGTCTTCCATCCAACTTTCTGAAACAATCTGATTATTGTTCCAAACTCCTTTATTAAGATACATATTTCCTATTTTTACTAGATTTATCACACGCATGCATAGGCCATTTCCACCATTGTTTATAACTTGAGGATCTTCATACCAACGACAATCACTTATTAAATGATGCCAATATCCATGGTATTTTATAAAGAAACAACACATGTAATAGGATGTTCACCTTTGTATGCTTTAACTTTCCTGTTAATTACGGTAAAATATAAAGGAATATCTATAAAGATATAAAAGATCGGAAAAATGAGGTGTATTTGTGAGAGATACAAAAACGATGACAGAGGGAGCCATATTGGCTGCTATCGTTACGATTCTATTACTTCTCACTCTATATGTTCCACTAATAAACACGATTATAATGTGGGCGTTGCCATTGCCTTTTGTCGTTTTCACATTTCGTCGGGGGCTGAAGGCCGGGACGGTATTATTACTTATTTCCTCCTTTTTAGGCTTTATTCTAGGAGGAGGGGTATTAGCAATAATTCCGGCTATCATGTTTGGAACAGCTGGTATGGTGATTGGTGAGATTCACCGTCGAGGCTTGAGTGGCTTTGCCGTTCTGCTAGGTGCATCTTTGGCATATATCGTACATATTTTGCTCTTATTCGTCGGTATGACTCTGTTAGTTGGACAAAGTCCTATGCAGCTAGCAGCTGATTTAACACGTGATCAAATGGAGCTTGTTGAGCGTACATTAGGTGGAATGGGACAAATGAATACCGAGATGCTTGATGAAGCATTGGATACATTACTGTATTTAGCACCGGTAGCCATTGTCTTTTCAGGGATCCTATTAGCGATCATTACGGTGCTTCTTAGTTATTTCGTTTTAAAAAGATTAGGACATGATGTGAAGAAATTGCCTCCCTTTCGTCATTGGGCGTTTCCGAAAAGCTTCTTATGGTATTATTTAGTTGTACTTATTGTTGCTTTAATCGGTGTTGAAGAAGGAACAGTGATGTTTACGGTTGTTCAAAACCTGATGATGCTATTAGGGTTTGTTTTGACAATTCAAGGATTCGCTTTTATTTTCTTTTATTGTCATCATAAAAAAGTTTCTATCGCTCTCCCTATTATCATTGTCGTAGCATCCTTCATCCTTTTACCAATCATTGAGATTATTCGTATAGTAGGAATTATTGACTTAGGCTTTGATTTGCGTAAGCGCATTGCTGGCCAGGATAATAGGAGCTGACGATATGCCAAACTTTTTATTAAATCGCTGGCACGGGTATCATGTCATTGCTCTCTTTATCGTTGCAACTGGATTTGTTAGTTTTGTCGCATGGTACAATTGGAAGGTAGGAGTCATTGGTTTCCTCTTATTAGGGGTCGTACTTGTTTTCACGATTCAAGCAAGAATGGCGTTTGAGCGCGACTTAATCAATTATATTTCGACTCTATCCTCACGTGTATCGAAAGCAGGGGAAGAAGCGGTCAAGAGGATGCCCGTTGGTATACTCTTGTACAATGAAGAACATACGATTCAATGGGTCAATCCGTATATGACCTCAACCTTTGATGAGAAGCTCATTGATTGTCCTCTAAGTGTGATTAGTGAAGAGCTTGAAAAATGGTTAGAAGAGGAAACAATGGAAGGGCTTTTACACATAGATGAGTCCATTTACCAAGTAACGATTGAGCCTCAAGAACGATTGCTCTATATGATTGATGTGACGGAGCAAGAGCAGGCTTTAGAGCAATTTCATCAGTCCAAAACCGTTCTAGCGATGCTTTATTTAGATAATTATGATGAAGTGATGCAGGGGATCGATGATCAAGTTCGCGGACGGATGATGAGTATTGTAACGAAGACGTTAAATGAGTGGGCTGACTATTATGGGGTCTATTTAAGGAGAACATCGGCGGATCGATTTATTGCTGTTATGCATGCCTACTCGCTTAATGAAATGGAAGAAAGTCGATTTGAAATTATTGATGATATTCGTGAGCGAACGGCTAAAGAAAAATTAGCGATTACGCTTAGTATTGGTGTAGGGACAGATGAAGATGATTTGCGTGAATTAGGGAAAATCGCGCAATCAAGCTTAGACCTTGCACTTGGACGTGGCGGTGACCAAGTGGCTATTAAGCGCACAAACGGTCGTGTTCGTTTCTATGGTGGGAAATCGAACGCGATGGAAAAGCGTACGCGTGTTAGAGCGCGAGTTATTTCTCATGCACTGCGCGACTTTGTGACAGAAAGTGATAAAGTCCTCATAATGGGGCATAAAAACCCGGACATGGATGCAATTGGTGCGGCAATTGGGGTTCAGAAGCTAGCTGAGGTCAACGATAAGGAGGGCTTCATCGTTTTAGACCCGAATGATATTAATTACACGGTTCAAAAGCTGATGGAGGAAATAGAGGAGCATGATTACTTATGGTCGCACTTTATTACTCCTGAAGAAGCAAAGGATCAAATCACATCAGATACGCTTTTAATTATCGTTGATACGCATAAGCCATCATTGGTGATCGAACCAGAATTATTAAATAGGGTTGAGCGCATCATCGTCTTGGATCATCATCGGCGTGGTGAAGAGTTTATTGAGGATCCTGTGCTTGTTTATATGGAGCCATATGCGTCATCGACGGCAGAGCTTGTTACAGAGCTACTTGAATATCAGCCTAAGCGTCTACAGATGGACCGACTAGAAGCAACAGCATTGCTTGCTGGGATTATCGTTGATACGAAAAGCTTTGCTGTCCGAACAGGAGCGAGAACCTTTGATGCGGCATCCTTCCTTCGCTCAAATGGAGCAGATACTACGCTCGTTCAAAAGCTCTTGAAGGAAGATTTAGATCAATATGTGGCACGCTCGAAGCTAGTGAAAAGTGCAGAAACGTATCGAGATGGTTTTGCGATTGCTACAGCAAGCGAAACGAAATCATATAACCAAATTATTATTGCTCAAGCTGCGGATACGTTATTGTCAATGAAGGATGTTGTTGCTTCTTTTGTCATTTCCAAGCGAGAGGATGGCTATGTAAGCATTAGTGCTCGTTCATTAGGTGATGTGAATGTTCAAATTATTATGGAATCACTTGATGGTGGAGGGCATTTATCGAATGCAGCGACTCAATTAACAGATATAACGGTTATGGAAGCGAAGGAAAAGCTACAGGAAGCAATTGATCAATATATCGAAGGAGGTCAATAATTAATGAAAGTGATTTTCTTAGAGGATGTAAAAGGAAAAGGGAAAAAAGGCGAAACAAAAAATGTTTCAGAAGGCTATGCTCGCAATTATTTGTTACCAAATAACTTGGCCGTTGAGGCTACGCAAGGTAACGTGAAGAATTTAGAAGCACAAAAGAAAAGTAAGCAAAAGAAGGAAGATGAAGAGTTAAAGGCAGCTCAGGATTATAAGGCGGAGCTAGAGGCCTTAACAGTAGAAATAAAAGCAAAGGCAGGAGAAGGTGGCCGTTTATTCGGAGCTGTTTCCACAAAGCAAATTGCTGAAACGTTAAAGAAAATGAAGAAGAAGGTAGACAAGCGTAAAATTATGCTAGATGATCCCATTCGTGCACTTGGCTATACGAACGTACCAATTAAAATACATCCAGAGGTTATTGCCACTGTTAAAGTGCACGTTGTAGAGGAATAAGAAAATAGCGGAGGGTGTCGCAAAAGAGAGATGCGATACCCTCTTTAAAAATCATTATGAGAAAGGCGGTACTGGCATGAGTGATTTATTTGCAGATCGTACACCACCACAAAATATCGAAGCAGAGCAAGCGGTCATAGGGGCTATTTTTCTATCTGCTGATGCTCTTGTCACCGCTTCTGAACGACTTGCCCCTGATGATTTCTATCGAGCCTCACATCAGCGAATCTATGAGGTGATGCTCGATTTGTCGGAAAAAGACGAGCCAGTAGATTTAGTAACAGTGACCTCAGAGTTACAAGATCGAAAGTGGCTTGATGATATTGGCGGTATTGCGTATTTAAGTGACCTTTCTAATTCTGTACCGACAGCTGCAAATGTGGAATATTATACGAAAATCGTCGAAGAGAAGTCGATTTTGCGAAGGTTAATTAAAGTTTCAACATCAATAGCGGCTGACGGCTATGCAAGTGAAGAAGAAGTCGATACGATTTTGTCAGAAGCGGAGAAAACCATCTTAGATGTAGCGCAGCGTAAAAACACGAGTGCTTTTATTTCGATTAAAGATGTCTTAGTTGAGACATATGAAAAGATTGAAATGCTACAAAATCAACAAGGGGAAATTACAGGAATTCCAACAGGCTTCCAAGAGCTTGATCGAATGACCGCAGGCTTTCAACGTAATGACTTAATTATTGTTGCAGCAAGGCCTTCCGTCGGTAAGACGGCTTTTGCGTTAAATATCTCTCAAAATGTGGCAACGGCTACGGGGGAGAATGTGGCGATTTTTAGCTTAGAGATGGGAGCGAGTCAGCTTGTACAGCGGATGCTTTGTGCAGAGGGCAATATTGATGCGCAGCGAATGAGAACAGGTGCGTTAAATGCCGAAGATTGGCAGAAACTTGCAATGGCGATGGGAAGTTTGGCGAAAGCGGGTATCTACATTGATGATACTCCTGGAGTGAAGGTGAATGACATCCGAGCGAAATGTCGCCGATTGAAGCAGGAGCAAGGGCTTGGTATGATTATGATTGATTATTTACAGCTTATTCAAGGGAACGGCAAGAGTGGTGAAAACCGACAACAAGAGGTATCAGAGATTTCTCGTACACTGAAGCAAATTGCTCGTGAGCTTGAAGTACCTGTTATTGCTTTATCCCAGCTTTCTCGTGGTGTTGAGTCGAGACAGGATAAGAGGCCAATGATGTCTGATATTCGTGAATCGGGAAGTATTGAGCAGGATGCTGATATTGTCGCCTTTCTTTATCGTGATGATTATTATGATAAAGAATCGGAAATTCAAAATATTATTGAGATCATTATAGCGAAACAACGTAACGGTCCAGTTGGAACGGTGGAATTAGCGTTTGTGAAGGAATATAATAAATTTGTTAATTTAGATCGTAGACATGATGAAAGTAATATGCCACCAGGTGCATAAATGAAGCGACCATTAAAGAAATTTCTCTTTTTTGGTCGCTTTTTTTGCTGTTTCTCACTCAAAAAACGAATTACAGTCGAACGAAGTTATGTAAGAAATATATAAATGTTCGTGTTTACATTGACGCTATGAGGAGGAGTTGGTATACTAATCAGTGGCTTTGGAAAACTAAACTTACTAAAGGCTAATGCGGAGGTGCATGTCATGTCATCAGTTGTTGTTGTAGGAACACAATGGGGTGATGAAGGGAAAGGGAAAATTACCGATTACCTTTCAGAGCGAGCAGAGGTTGTCGCCCGTTATCAAGGGGGAAACAACGCAGGTCATACGATCGTGTTTGACGGTGTGAAATATAAGCTACATTTAATTCCTTCTGGTATTTTTTATAAAGATAAGGTTTGTGTCATTGGTAATGGAATGGTCATAGACCCGAAAGCGATCGTGGAGGAAATTGCTTATTTGCATGAACGTCAGGTTGATACGAGCAATTTACGAATTAGTAATCGTGCCCATGTGATTCTTCCTTATCATTTGAAGCTTGATATCGTTGAGGAAGAGCGTAAAGGCGCTAATAAAATTGGAACAACGAAAAAGGGCATAGGACCTGCTTATATGGACAAGGCTGCACGAATTGGAATCCGTATTGCCGATTTATTAGATAAAGAAGTGTTTGAGGAAAAGTTAGAACGTATTCTAGAAGAAAAGAATCGTTTATTTGAGAAATATTATGAGGTAGAAGGATTTACGAAAGAGGAAATCCTTGAAGAGTACTATGAATATGGTCAACAAATTGCACAATATGTATGTGATACATCTGTTGTATTAAACGATGCATTAGATGATGGACGTCGTGTCTTATTTGAAGGTGCTCAAGGTGTTATGTTAGACATTGATCAGGGGACATATCCGTTTGTCACGTCGTCGAATCCGATTGCTGGGGGAGTAACGATTGGTTCTGGAGTCGGTCCAGCGAAGATTACAAAAGCTGTTGGTGTTTCAAAGGCTTATACAACTCGTGTAGGCGATGGGCCATTCCCTACTGAGCTTCATGATGAGATTGGCGATCGAATTCGTGAGGTAGGAAATGAATATGGGACAACAACAGGGCGCCCACGTCGTGTCGGTTGGTTCGATAGTGTCGTTGTTCGCCATGCTCGTCGCGTGAGTGGGTTAACCGATCTGTCGTTAAATTCAATCGATGTATTAACAGGGATTAAAACATTAAAGATTTGCACAGCCTATAAGTATCGCGGGACAGTCATTGAAGAGTTTCCGGCAAGTCTGAAGACGTTGGCTGAGTGTGAGCCAGTTTATGAGGAACTACCTGGATGGGATGAGGATATTACAGGTGTGAAGTCGTTAGATGAGCTACCGGTAAATGCTCGTCATTACATTGAGCGTGTTTCACAGCTTACAGGTATTCCATTAACGATCTTCTCTGTAGGTCCAGATCGTGATCAAACGAATTTAGTGCGCGGAGTTTTTGCATAATTGAAATAAAATAGAAGCAAGTGTATACGCTTTTTGTATGTACTTGCTTCTCAAAACGTTAGCGTTTATATTTTTTAAAAAAGTAGTTGCACGTCTTTTTTTTGTGTGATATTATAAATCTTGTCGTCAAGAGTACAGGCTCTTGAATTAAGCAAAACAAGAGCCATTAGCTCAGTTGGTAGAGCATCTGACTTTTAATCAGAGGGTCGAAGGTTCGAGTCCTTCATGGCTCACCATTTTTTGATAAAGTGGCCCGTTGGTCAAGCGGTTAAGACACCGCCCTTTCACGGCGGTAACACGGGTTCGAATCCCGTACGGGTCACCACTTTATTCGGTCCGGTAGTTCAGTTGGTTAGAATGCCTGCCTGTCACGCAGGAGGTCGCGGGTTCGAGTCCCGTCCGGACCGCCACTTTATATGAATTTTGGCTTGGTAGCTCAGTCGGTAGAGCAATGGACTGAAAATCCATGTGTCGGCGGTTCGATTCCGTCCCAAGCCACCATTTGCCGGTCTAGCTCAATTGGTAGAGCAACTGACTTGTAATCAGTAGGTTGGGGGTTCAAGTCCTCTGGCCGGCACTTTCAAATCCGTGTGAGAATTCATGCGGATTTTTTGTGTTTTTTAGGTATTTGGATTTTATAGTGGAAAAGGAAAAGGGCTTAAAAGTCTTCTTTTTCCAATTTCTTCATAAGTGTGGCAAAATCGACACCATCGTTTCCTCTTATGATGTAGTCTGTTACTTCATGCTAATTGACCGTATCGTATAACATAGCTTTGTTAAGAGCACCTGGATTAAATCGTTGCTTACGCTTTTTATGAATTAAACAGTATCTTGGCTTGTAGCACTTCTAATAATTAGCCTCTACCTATTTTTTTAACTTGCCTTGTCATATTTACAAGATAATACAGAAACAAAGAATAATGGAATGAGGTTCATCAAGGTCGGTTAATTTAAGTGTCGATGGTCTCGTTTGTTACATGGGGATGTGAGGAGAGGCCACATTCAGATCAATGAAACACCTTCTCGCTTTTCTTATAAAATACGAATTTCTAAATGACGTAGAAGAAACTTAGGGAGAATCGAGGAAGATGTAGGTGAATTCATAGGTGGCGTTGGCTTCACACGTTACACGTCTTTATGAAAGAACCCCACTTTCATAAAGACTAAAAAACGTTGTAACGGCTCCGTACAACGCTTATAAGTAAAACGCAGTCGTGTTTTTCTTATCTTACAGTTATATTACAATCCTTTAACATTTAAATATTTTTATGAAAATAGGCGAAGTTTATGCTAGAATAATAGAGGTTATCGAAACTTGTCTTTAAAATCGAACTTTTGACATACATGATAGACGTTTACATTTTAATTTTATATGTTTAATAGGAGGTTTGGCATGAGTGAAGTAGGGGATAGCTCAATACATAAGTACTATTCAAGGAATACAAGTGGTTTACTTTTAGCATCACTCTTATGTGTGTTCATGATGATGTATTTTTTTGTCGGAACAACTACAGTTAAGGCGGAAGAATCACTTTCCATACAAACGATATACCACGTTTACGTTGATGATAAACATATTGGTTTTGTTAATGATGAAGAAGTGGTTGAAACGGTTGTGCAAGAGAAGCTAGAAGAAGGCAAATCAGAGGATCTAGAAGTATCTTTACATATTAAAGAAGAGCTTGAAGTGATTCCAGAATTTGTTTTCCATACGCGTAGTCAGAATGAGACAGTTACAGAAATATTGAAAGAGGATTTAACAGTAGAGGCAAAGGCAATAGCGGTTGTCGTAGAGGGAGAACCAGCTGTTTATGTTGCTTCTGAGGAAGAAGCGGATGAGCTTTTAAAGGAATATATTATTCAATATGTTTCTGAAAAGGATTATGAAGCGTTCTTAGAGGTATTAGAAGAAGAAATGGACACGAGCGATATAGAAGTCGATGAACGTATGTACACTGACATTGACTTTAATGAAGAGGTCGAATTAGAAGAAGCGACAGTTGAGCCAAGTGAAGTGCTTTCCTTAAAGGATGCTTTAACTTTATTGAAAAAAGGAGTACTTGAAGAAAAGGTCTACGAGGTTCAAGAAGGTGATGTATTAGGCAGTATTGCCAACGACCATGATTTAACATTAAAGGAATTTCTAAGCTTGAATGACGGGCTTGAAGAGGATAGCTTAATTCAAATTGGTGACGAAATGAATGTGACAGCCTATGAATCGGTATTAGATGTCATCACTGTACAAATTCGTATAACCGAAGAGTCGATTCCTTATGAAACAGAAGTGAAGGAAGACGATTCGATGTGGAAGGGTGAACAAGAGGTCACTCAAGAAGGTAAAGAGGGTACACAATTAATTGAGTACGAAATTACAGAAAGAAATGGCTCATTAACGAAGCGTGATGTGCTTTCTGAGGAAATAACAGAGGAGCCTGTTAATCGTATCGTTGTGAAAGGTACGAAGGAAACGCCATCTCGTGGGTCAGGTCAGCTAGGCTGGCCAGCAGTTGGAGGATACATCTCCAGTTATCAAGGGAATCGTTGGGGTCGTTTCCACCGAGGAATTGATATTGCTCGTCCGAGTAACTATGATATTTTAGCTGCGGATAACGGAACAGTGACTCAAGCGAGTAGTCAAGGTGGATACGGGAATGTCGTTCGTATTGATCATAACAATGGCGTTGAAACGATGTATGCACATCTTGATTCGATTGATGTAAGTGTCGGTCAAACCGTTTCGAAGGGACAGAAAATCGGAGTCATGGGTCAAACCGGGAACTCTACAGGCATTCACTTACATTTTGAAGTGTATGAAGATGGAAGCCTTCGTGATCCAATGGATTATTTGAATCGTTAATTGAAGAAAAGGTAGGTTAAAAGAGAAGAGTACTTTTAACTTGCCTTTTCTTTTTTCTAAAAAAATAGGAATGTATTACGAGGAAGAACTTGTCTTTCCTTTTTGATTTGCTTGTTAGGAAGGAAGGAGATAAAGTAAAAGGTAGAGAATTATTACTAGTAAGCCTCTTTATGAGATATGTTTTCTATATGTAAAGAAAGTATAAAATTTAAAAAAGTGAGAACAGTGTCGGCTTCGTTCATGTTCGTTACACGTTGATCTGTAAGGATCCTACATTCGTACGACGCAAGTAAGAAAAGGTAGCTATTAGACATAGATGAACGAAATTGTTAAAGAGATCGGAGAGAGTGCAGATGGATAAACGAATTTTAGTTGTTGACGATGAAAAGCCAATTGCAGATATTTTGAAATTTAATTTAGAGAAGGAAGGGTTTGACGTTCTTTGTGCTTATGATGGATTAGAAGCGATTAAGCTTGTAAAAGAAGAGAATCCTGATTTGATTTTGTTAGATATTATGCTCCCATATAAGGACGGAATGGACGTATGTCGTGAGGTGCGGAAGGATTATGATATTCCGATCATCATGTTGACGGCAAAGGATTCAGAAATTGATAAGGTGCTTGGCTTGGAGCTTGGAGCAGATGATTATGTGACAAAGCCATTTAGTACGAGAGAGCTGCTTGCACGTGTGAAGGCTAACCTACGCCGGCACAAGTCAAATGAGGAGACGCCAGCACATAAGGAAATGTCGATTGGCGAGCTGTCGATCTACCCAGATTCTTATTTAGTGAAGAGGCGCGGTGAGACGATTGATTTAACGCATCGTGAATTTGAATTGATTCATTATTTAGCGAAGCATCTTGATCAAGTGATGACTCGGGAGCATTTACTACAAGCCGTGTGGGGGTATGATTACTTTGGAGATGTTCGTACAGTGGATGTAACGGTTCGCCGCTTACGGGAAAAGGTTGAGGATAATCCAAGCTACCCTGTTTGGATTATGACAAGACGTGGTGTTGGCTATTACCTCGCTTCTCCATCAGAGGAGCAATCGTAAATGAATGAGAAGGTCGGCTTTTTTAAGTCAATCCAGTTTAAGCTCATTATTATTTACGTCTTAATTATTTTCGTTGCTATGCAAGTAGTAGGTGTCTATTTCACCAATCAGCTTGAAAGTCAAATGCTAGAAAATTATTATGAGATGCTAGATGAACGCGCTAATTTACTTGCATACAATATTGCGCAGGAAATAGAAAGTCAGCATGAGGAGCGATCAGAGCTTATTTCCAATATTAATGTACTGCTCCGTGATATTTTTTCGATTGAACATGCCGAAGTGCAAGTCATTGATCAAAACAAGGTTGTTATAAGTACATCCAATTTAGCTAATCGACAAATTGTCGGACAGCAGACCACAGAGGTTCGTGTAAAGCGCGCTTTACTTGGAACACCAGATGAAGCCTTGCTTCGTGATCCTAGCAACGGACAGCGTGTTCGAGTATTTACTGTACCAATTAACATCGAAGAGGATACGGTTGGCGCTCTTTATATTGAAGCATCCATTGAAGAGATTTATGATCAAACACGACAAATTACGACGATTCTCATTAGTGGTGTGTTCATTGCAACGATTATCTCGATTATTTTATTCATTTTATTAGCACGAACGATTACCGCACCGATTATTGATATGCGAAAGCAAGCCCTCCGTATGGGGCGTGGTGATTTTACGAATCAGGTTTCCGTTTATAGTGGCGATGAAATTGGTCAGCTGGCGATGTCCTTTAATGATCTAACAATGAAGCTACGTGATGCGACCGTTACTCGTGATCGTGAGCAGAAGCGTCTTAAATCGGTTTTAACACATATGACAGATGGGGTGATGTCGACCGATCAAGATGGGAACATTATTTTAATGAATAAGCGTGCTGAGGAGCTGTTGTCAGTTACAAGTGAGCAGGCTGTAGGGAAATCGATTGTCGAACTTCTCCATTTAGAGGAACAAACCGTTGAGGACTTATATGAGCAGGCGGATTCGATCTTGCTTGATTTTAGTTACGATGAGGAAGCGTTTTTGTTAGAGGCTAATTTTTCGGTTATTCAAGAGGAAAGTGGTCCTGTCAATGGCTTAATTATTGTTTTACATGATGTAACAGAGGAAGAAAAGATCGAACAGGATCGACGTGAGTTTGTAGCAAATGTGTCTCATGAGCTACGAACGCCATTAACAACCATGAAAAGCTATTTGGAGGCATTAGAGGATGGTGCGTTGGCAGATCCAGAGATTGCCCCGCGTTTCTTACATGTGACTCAAAATGAAACCGATCGAATGATTCGACTCGTGAAGGATCTACTGCAGCTTTCGAAAATTGATAGTGATGATTATCAGTTGAATCTAGAGACTGTTGAAATAAATCGATATTTGGATGAGACGATTGAACGCTTTGAAATGATTGCGTCAAATAAGAACATTGACTTTCATCGAAAGCTGAATAAAAAGTCAATTTATGCGGACATTGATCGTGATAAAATGACACAGGTATTAGATAATATTATATCGAATGCGATGAAGTATTCACCTGAGGGCGGGACAGTGAAAATCCGCTTGTTACTGCAAGGAAAGAATATTCGAATGAGTATTTCTGACCAAGGAATGGGTATTCCCCGGGAAAGTCAGACAAAAATCTTTGAACGCTTCTATCGTGTCGATAAAGCACGAGCAAGGAGTGTTGGTGGCACAGGGCTTGGATTAGCCATTGCTAAAGAGCTCATTCAAGCGCATGGTGGACACATTTGGGCGCAGAGTGAGTACGGGAAAGGGACGACGATATTTATTACTTTGCCTTATGCTAGTAAGGGGGCAAAATCATGAATAAGGAGCATATTAAATCCGCCATATTAATTATTCTTATTGGTATGAGTGTAATTCTATCTTGGAGTTTGTATACATATCAGCCTGACATTGCGCTACTAGATGTGTCATCACGTTATGTATCAAATGAACTGATTGGAGAAGAGCGGAGTTTACATGAAGTGATTCGACCTGATCAAATCGTCGTGCATGCTGATGGTGAAAAAGCGATGATCCCGCGGGACCGTGGGGATTTTTATGAGCTATTAGAAAAGCTGGGACAGGCTAATTATGAGGCCGATCACGTATTTATGACGGAGCCGTATCCTCTTATTACAGAACGGGGGGGAATTGAGCTCGTATTTCCTACCTCGATACCAGCGGAACTATTTTTCACGATGTTAACATTAGAGGATGACTATCAAACACCTATTTCGGAAATTGATCGTGTCTATCTTTATATTCATGATGTACACGATCAAGTGTATATGCAATATTATTCAAGTGATGAGCGCAGAGTCGGCTCATTGAAATCGAATTTATCGGTTGGTGAATTTGAGCGATTATTTATTCAAAATCGTGATGAATACGTCACAGTACGTTCTTTAGAGGAGGAGCGAGCACAGTCGTCACTCATGACTGAGCATGTGTATGTGACGACTGAGCCAATGATTGTTGATACGCTGTCTTATGGAGCGTCACCGATTTCGATTGATTTATTTAGACAATCGTTATTTACCGATCCGAGTGCGGTGAAGTATTATCAGCAGTCAGACGGTGAGGATTCGTATACGGACGGAAATCGAATGATTAACCTTCGTCATAATGGCACGTTTATGGAGTATGGCAATCCGATGTTCTCTGAGGTTCAGGAGCTGTCGAAGCATGTAACTCAAGCCGGATATGAATTTATTAATGGGCATGGCGGCTGGACAGATGATTATATACTCAGCAATTGGATGAATCTAAATAATAGAGAAGAGGTTGAGTTCCGTTTACATATGAACGGTCTCCCTGTATTTAGTATTGATGGCAAAGATCTAATGAAGCTGTCAGTAATGAGGTCCGGGAATCAAATAGTTGCTTACTCTAGGCCATTATTTGACCTTGATTTAGTACCATTAAATACGACACAAAGAGTTGAGCTGCCTTCTGGTGAGGATGTCGTTCGCTCGTTACAGCAGGATGATTACTATGAACGGCAACGAATCGTAAAGGTGAGCCTCGGCTATGAAATGGAAATGCGAAACCCAACATTTGTTACGTTGGAGCCACATTGGTATGTGTTATACGGCAATCGTTGGCAACGAATTGAGGCAAGCCAGGTCGAGGCAGTAAGCCAAGAGCAAACTGTTGATGAAGAGGAAGGAGCAGATGACGACGATGGATTGGAATCGAACTAAAACGATTTTCATAGTGACGTTTCTGCTCCTGAATGTGTACTTAACATGGCAGCTCGTTGAAACGAATAATGCGAATCAAATGAGCTTAATTAAAGAAGTGACGATTCAAGAAATGCTTAGTGAAAACAATGTCACCATTGATGTTGAGCTTCCTGAAGTTGAAATCCTAAGCCCATTAATTGTTGGAAAACACGTTCCATTTGAAGAGGGTGAACTCCTCACAAATGGTCAATTAATTGAAATGGAAGAGGATTATGCAATTCAATCGATTTTAGAGGAGCCTTTCTTCCTGTCAGAGGAGCAGTTTTTTGAGGATTTAATTCAGTTCTTATCGTCGTATGTGTATAAAGGTATGGATTATCGCTTTGGTGGGTATGAATTGGAGACTCAATCATTATATTTATACCAGGCTTACGAAGATTACACAGCCTATACATTCGATGATGAGCCGTTAAGGTTGTATTTAAATGATGATCGTGAAGTGGTATCATATGAACAGCGTTATTTTGAATTTGAAGAACAGCAGGATAATGAACCGGAGATGCTGTCGAGCTTAAAGGCGATTGAAAAGCTGTGGAGTGATCAGCTAATTGGAATGAACGATACGATTACAGATGTTCAGTTTGGCTATTATAGCTTTTTTAGTCCAGCTGGTGATGTTCAAGTGTTTGCCCCAATGTGGAGAGTAACGGTTGAAGAGGAAATCTATTTAGTTCATGCGATTAATAGCTCCGTACAGCATTTGACGTAATAGAGGGGTACAAAAGGAGAAAGGAAGATTGGATGACATTACGCTTTAGTGTTTTAGCTAGTGGTAGTACAGGCAATGCTGTTTATGTGGAAACTGAAACAGAGCGTCTGTTAATTGATGCTGGCTTAAGTGGCAAAAAAATGGACGAGCTCTTTACGAAAATAGGGCGTGATCCAAAGGAATTGAACGGAATTGTTGTGAGTCATGAGCATAGTGATCATATAAAAGGGGTCGGGATTTTCGCGAGAAAGCATAAGCTCCCAATCTATGCAAACGAAAAAACATGGCAGGCAATGGATTCGCAGCTTGGCCAAATCGCAACAGAGCAGAAATTCATCTTCAAAACAGGCGAAGTGAAGAGCTTCGGTGATCTTGATGTCGAGTCATTTGCGGTGTCGCATGATGCAGCTGAGCCGATGTTCTTTGCCTTTCATCATGGTGGCAAGAAGCTTGTGCTTGCAACAGATATGGGCTATGTAAGTGAACGCATTAAAGGAACCATTGAAGGCGCAGATATGTTTATCTTTGAATCAAATCATGATATGAATATGCTGCGAATGGGTAAGTATCCGTGGAGTGTGAAGAGACGTATATTAAGTGATGTTGGTCACGTATCCAATGAGGATGCGGCACTTGCCTTATCTGATGTCATACGCGATAATACGAAGCGCATTTACCTTGCGCACTTAAGCTTAGATAACAATATGAAGGATTTAGCTCGTCTTTCGGTCGAGCAAGTGTTAAAGGAGCAAGGAATGGCCGTAGGCGAGCAATTTGAGCTTTACGATACCGATCCGCTGAAGCCGACGCCGCTTGCGGTTGTTTCATAGATGGAGTTTAATAAGTGAACGCGGCAATGAGTAAGTAGTTCCGTTTCGGTAGAGAAGAACCAGAATAGAGGCCAAATCACTATGTGATTTGGCCTCTATTCAATTGTTATTATATAAATGAAAAGAACTTATAAATAGTCTAAATAACAGTATCTACTATAATATTAGCGAAGAAAGTGAGCAGTACATTTTGCTATCAACATATACAATTTCCTTTCGTTACGAGGGAATCGAAAATGTTACAATAAATGGATGGACGACCTAAATAAGTAGGAGGACAAAAATGAAGAAATTAATCGTTATTTTCATTGGATTATTATTTCTAGGTGCTTGTTCTACTGATGAGCTAAGTGGCATTACCTATGAATTTGAAAAAGATCAACAGCAAGTACAGGAAGAAGGGGGAGAGTTTCTAGCCAATTCTTATCAAATAACAATAGATGAATCATTTGAGATGGTTCCGAGATACGGAAAGGATACAGCTTCAGAGAATATGTATTTTTGGCACAAGCCTTCAGCAAGTGAGTATCCATTTGAATTAGGTACAACGAGAAGTGACTTTGAGCAATACGTGCCGACCTTAGAGATTAATCCGATTAATAAATATATGTATAGCCTGTTATATGCCGACGATCCTAGCTATTTTGCTCATGATTTAACAGATGAGGAAGTTCAAGAGATTATAGAAGACATTAAGCGAACGGTCGAGGAAGAATCAGAGGCACAAATCGAAGAAATGAAAGAAGAAATGATTGAGATGGAAGAGTCTGGGACGGTCGTCTATACGAATAAAGAATTAGATATAGAGCCTTTTACATATATGCTTCAAAGTGCAACAGAGCAGGGGATAATCCGTTATCAATTCATTGGGGAAGTCGAAAATGAATATTTAAGAGCTACGTTATCGATTCCGAATGAAGAGAAAGAAGAATTGTTTGAAAGCATGCTTGCCTTTCTGCAAACAATCACCTATAACGAAGATGAGTTTATTGATCATCCAGTTTTGGATAAACCATTAAAATTATCTTATAAACCAGCAGAGAACCTTCAAGGAAGTTATCCAAGTATAGGCTATTCCTTCGAAGTTCCAGATGGAGTGATGTATGGGTCTTCTTTCCCTGGATTATACCCTTATCGCTATACATTTCGCACCCTTTATGAGGAAAGCATTGAAAAAGAGCACTTTACTTTAAGAAGTTCAGAATTATTTATTCGTGTAGAGAAAAAGGAGCATGTCGGATACGGGGAAGAAGAAATTCGAAATAGAAACCTCCAAGATTTTGTTGCCTTTCAGTATGACTACGCTCGGTCAATCACATACTTGCATGAAGATGAAAATGTAAATACTGGTGTGTTCACAACGGCTGTAAAGGTTGACTTTGATGGCTATGAAGAGTATTGGTTTGTTAAGGAAGTTGACGGACATCTGTACGAGGTTACTTTTGATATTGCCATTGAGGCTCTTGAATATGGAGATTTGCTCGACAGTTATTTGAATGTTATTCGGACATTTGAACTGAAAGGTGTAGAGTAATAAGCAATCGAGCACGTAGAATAATGAGAATAACATAAGTATATGGAAGAAGAAGGATGATACTCTTTTTCAGGCATCGCTCTACTCATTACATCCTTTCTCAGCCATTTTTTTAGAAAATTAGTCGCACCGGAACCTTATTCCGTTAATTGGTTAAACCAAGGGTGAATCGAGATTAATATGGCTAATTAGTGGAACGAGGATTCCAAAAAAGGTTCGAAATGGACGTTATGGAGCAAATAGCGGAATGACGATCCACTTGATACGGTGTCTGTATCTATCCAGTCACACAATGACTCATATTTATATGGTAAATATGAAACAATCGTCAAAAATATCCTAAAAGTAAGCGAAGTTCTAGTATTTTATTCACACCTCCTTATAATAATAAGTATAAGGTGTTTTTTGTATAAAGCAGGTGAGACTGCTATAGAGTTAATAGAATAAAGTCGAAAGGGGTTAGTTGATTATGGGGTATTATGATGATCATGTAACGGAGATGCAACGCCAAAAGCCTCCAGCACCTAAGCGGGGCAGTTCGTTGCTGATGGCCTTTTTTGGTGCGGTCGTCGGTGGACTTATTGTCTTATTAGCAATTCCAACTCTAGCGAATTTCGGATATCTTTCATTCCTAGACTCGAATGATGAACAATTGGGATTAATAGAGAGTGGAGAGCAAGCTGAGGATTCGTTACGTACCGTTAATGTGGATGTTAATTCAGATGTGACGAATGCGGTTGACAAGGTGTCAGATGCGGTCGTCGGTATTATCGTTGATACGAGACAGGCAAGCTTCTTTGAGCAAGAATCGACTGAGGAGGGCACGGGCTCAGGGGTCATTTATAAGCAAGCAGGAGATCGAGCCTTTGTCGTGACTAACCATCATGTAATAGAAAATGCACGAGAAATTGAAGTGAGCTTAACGGATGGCACGCGAGTCCCAGCAGAGCTATTAGGAAGTGATGTCATAACCGATCTAGCCGTCCTTGAAATAGATGGGAGCGACGTGGATACCGTTGCTGAATTTGGTGATTCGCGCTTGCTTCGTGTCGGTGAACCGGCGATTGCGATTGGAAACCCACTCGGGCTCCGATTCTCTAGTACGGTCACACAAGGGATTATTAGTGCAACGGAACGAAGCATTCCGGTTGATCTAACTGGAAATCGTCAAGTAGATTGGTATGCGGAGGTCATGCAAACCGATGCAGCGATTAATCCTGGTAACAGTGGTGGAGCTCTAATTAATATTGAAGGTCAAGTGATTGGGATTAATTCGATGAAAATTGCCCAAAGTGCCGTAGAAGGGATTGGCTTTGCAATCCCGACAGAAATAGCGATTCCGGTTATTGAGGATTTGGAGCGATTAGGAGAAGTGCAACGTCCACAAATGGGTGTCGGTATTCGCTCATTAAGCGAAATTGCAAGCTATCATTGGGAGGAAACATTGAACCTACCAGAAAGCGTGAAAGCTGGAGTCGTCATTACGGGCATTTCACCAGGAAGCCCAGCTGATCGAGCAGACTTCCAGGAATATGACGTAATCGTTGAAATCGAAGGTGCAGAAATCAATGACGGTCATGATCTCCGTAAGTATTTATACACAGAAACAAACATCGGAGAAGAAATTGTCGTCACGATTTACCGAGACGGCCAACGTCGAGAAGTCAATGTACAGCTTAGCGAACAGCAAAGCTTTTAATCATAGATAAGAGAAGCTATTTATGAGAGGTGATCCTCTTGTGGATAGCTTTTCTTTTTGGAAGGAAGTTTGGATTTAAGGAAGAGCAGTGGGTTCGCTTAATGAATTCATCAAAGTCCAAATCGCTTCGAGGTTCAATAAATAGTATTCATCCACAAGCGAATTGTGGGTATGATATAATGAAAATATGTGAAAGGATGTTGTCAAAATGTATTACGCGTGTGAAGAGCATATTGAACTAGCACTAGATATAGTAGTCGATGAAACAGAGCATCCGCCAATCGTCGACAAAATCGAACAGAACCAAAAACTGTCCACAACATGTAGTTTTTGCAAAAACGAACCGGTTTACACGATAAAATAAGTAAATCCACATGTTGATATGTGGATAAAACCTGTGGATAAACAATAAAAAGGTTGTGAACAATGTGAATATCTCGATTATCACGGTCGGGAAGCTTAAAGAAAAATATTTAAAGCAAGGGATCGCCGAATATGAAAAACGCCTAGGCGCCTACGCAAAAATAGAGATCATCGAAGTCCCTGACGAAAAAGCACCCGAACAATTAAGCGATACCGAAATGCAGCAGGTCAAACAAAAAGAAGGCGAACGCATCCTAGCCAAGCTCCACCCAGACGCCCACGTCATCGCCCTCGCCATCGAAGGCAAGATGCTCACATCTGAACAACTCGCCGAAAACCTTGACAAGCTTGCGACCTATGGCAAAAGCAAGATCACCTTCATCATCGGCGGATCGCTTGGATTGAGTGATGAAGTCATGAAACGCGCGAATGAAGCGCTATCATTTTCGAAGATGAC
Source organism: Halalkalibacter sp. AB-rgal2 (assembly GCF_041821005.1). Taxonomy (NCBI): domain Bacteria; kingdom Bacillati; phylum Bacillota; class Bacilli; order Caryophanales; family Bacillaceae; genus Halalkalibacter; species Halalkalibacter sp. AB-rgal2. The sequence goes on along the minus strand of NZ_JBGUAV010000024.1, from coordinate 27,117 downwards.
GTTTCCGCATCAGTTGATGAGGCTGGTGTTGGTGGAGCAGGTGTATCGGGCGTTTCGGATAGTGCGGGGTGAACCGTATCATAAGTAAATGAGGCTTTTGGTTTAATGTTGTATTTGATAATTTAAAATTGAGCCACTTTTCAGCGGAAAGCAACGCGGATTTTGTTAAGTACTTGTTCCCACTAGTGTTGCATTAATTAAATTCCAATATTATAAACACCTAAACTCTTCACTCTTTTAGTTTTGCGCAGCTGCAGGAAGTCGAAAGTCTTCATGCACTAAGTGATTGCCTTTTTGATGATCAAATTCAAAATGGTATCGACCTTGATTCAATTAGTATTTCTCAGCTATCACGCCTATTAAACAGCATGAATCCGGATATATTCCAAAGTCTCTTCTTTATTCCTCCTAATTGTTTGCATAGGTATTATATGGAAAGACAATAAACCTACAAAGAGCGGAACTTTCTAATATTTTAGTCTCTGGATAGTTTAATAAGAAACAGGCATATATGGTACAATATTTTAAAGTCACGAAGAGAAAGAAGGGATACCGTTGGATTCTCATAAAATGACTCCCCCCAAACAAAACTCACAAGGAAGACCAAGGAGTAGTGATGTTGATAAACGTATAATTGATGCAACATTAACGTTACTCTCAGAAATTGGGGCTGAGAAAATAAGTATAGAATCTATTGCTACGAAAGCAAAGGTAGGCAAGAGTTCGATCTATCGTAGGTGGAATAATAAAGATGATTTAATTATTGAAGCTCTCGGATACTTGAAACCTGAGATGAACATGCCTGCACATGGAGAGTTAGATCAAGTCTTATATGAACTATCTCAAAACTTTACTAAGCAAATGAATAATCCTCTTGGTAAACAGATGCTTTCCTTGCTAATTTCAACCTTATCAAGTGATTCACAAATAGCCGAAACGTATTGGGAGAACCACTCCCTCCCTAAAACGAAGGAAATTTCAAAGATTTTGCTAGAGTACTCTGGACAAGATCAATTACGCGATGATACAGATATTGATCTTGTTTCCGAACTTTTAATCGGATTTATTATCTACCAACTCTTACTCAAGCCAACTACAAGGGATATGGAATCCAGCTTGAAGGCAGGTATTGATATGGTGCTAAACGGGATAAAAGCCAACTGATAAAATTTCTTGCTGTTAAGCAAGTTTTTTTATTGACAATAATGATACGGTACAGTATCGTATCATATATAAAGATGAGGAGGCGTAATATATGGAGAATGTAAATAAAACGGTCATAATTACTGGAGGAAATACTGGATTAGGGTATGAAGCAGCTAGAGAAATAGCAATGAAAAAAAGAGATTGGCAAATTATTGTAGCTTCACGTAACAAAGAAAGGGTGAATGCCGCTGTAAGTGAATTGATCAAAGCTACGGGAAATCAACATATTACTGGAATGGTTGTAGATTTAGCATCTTTTTCATCTATTCATCATTTTGTCTCAGAGTTTAATCAAAGTGACTTCCCGCCGTTACATAGCATTATTTGTAATGCAGGAATTCAATTTTCTAAAACCGAAACGACGGTTGATGGGATTGAAGGTACATTTGGGATCAATCATCTTGGACATTTTCTACTAGTCAGATTACTTATTAACCAATTTCAAGAGCAAGGATCTGTCATTGTGGTAAGCAGTGATACACATGACCCCAGTAAGAAAACAGGGATGCCAGCACCGAAATATTTTCACCCTAGTATACTGGCAGATCCGCAGAAATCTGATAAATCATTAGATATCCCCTCTTATATGAAAGGTCCGACACGGTATACGACTTCTAAGTTATGTAATCTGTATTTCAGCTATGAATTAACACGCCGCATTGAAAAAGCTAAACTTCCTATTACTGTAAAAGCGTTTAACCCTGGTTTTATGCCGGGAAAAGGATCAGGTTTAACTCGGGATTTTAACTTTTTCGTCAAATTCATGTGGAATAATATCTTTCCTTTAATGCGTTATTTTCATCCAGGTATTCGAACGACAAAACAATCAGGTAAGGATCTTGCAAATTTAATATTGGATAATAGCCTCGCGGGGAAGAGTGGGAAGTATTGGGATGGTCTAAAAGAAATTCCATCATCTGAAGAATCATACAATAAAAACCGAGCGGAAGAATTATGGGACTGGAGTTCTACTGTTCTAGGATTAGAGAAACAAATATAGAAGTATGTTAGGCAGAATAAAGGTAGACGGTGAATAAATATAAACCAGTCCTATTCTATTTTCAGAAATAAGCTAATATCGCCTATCTTTTTGTTCACTAAATAAATGAAAAAAGAATCCGTTTCTAATAAGGTTAAAAGCTAAGGATAAAAGTAATTCTGCATAAATAAAGAAGTATTAAAAGGCTAATTCAAAATGAAGGAGACCGTCCATGTGATTTAGACGGTCTTCTTTTAATATCTTAAACGTGTACTTCACTCATCAATGCATGCGTATTATCTTCTGTATCTTTAAAAAATACCATCCATGTTTCTGTTTGTCCTATTTTTGCTACCACATGTGGTTCATCGATAAAACTAACACCTTTACCTGCTAAGCGCTCATAAGTTTCTTTAATATTAGTGACTTGAAAATAAATAACCGAACTTGAATGAGCGAATTCCTCTTTTTCTGGTAGTGTTAACATTAGGCGTAACCCATTACATTCAAAGAAGGCCAAACTGTCAGTGTTAAAAAGAAGGGAAAGACCCAATTTTTCTTTATAAAAATGTAATGCTCTATTCAAGTCTTTAACAGGTACACCAATCTGTCCAACTTTTTGAACCATTGTCGTTTCCATAATCCATTTCTCCTTTCAAATATCTATTTCATATAATCATATATCATTTCCTTCCCAGTACGATCCGTCCTTTACTTCACGAAAGAATTTTTATTAGTTGTGATAATCTAATTAGTCCATCTTTTAATTGCTCTAATGAGGCAAAAGAGTAAGATAACCGGAGATGGTTTAAATCGCTTTTATCATATATAATTCCCGGATTTAATAGGATGCGTTCTCTGAGTGCTAAATCAAATAGTTTCTTAGTTGAGATATTAGATTTGATCCTAAGCCATATATAAAATCCACCTTTCGGAAGACTCCAAGTGGCAATTTCTAAAAAAAAGTCGTTTAAGAGTTGAATGGTAAAATCTCTTCTAGACTTTAACTCCGCTCTTATTTCCTTTAAGAAACTAGTGTATAAGCCGCTAGCCAACCATTTTTCTACAGTATATTGTGATAAAGAGCTTGAACCATAATCTGTTTGCATTTTTATATCTGCTAAACGATCGATGACGGGTTCAGGGCCAACAATCCAACCTATTCGTAGTCCGGGACTTAGTGTCTTCGATATGCTCCCTATATATAAGACATTCCCTTGAGTATCTTTTGCTTTTAATGGATTGACTGGAGGACTTTCAATCCACAAGTCACCATAAACGTCATCCTCGATAATAGGCAAAGATAATTTTTGGCAGGCATTTAATAGTTTAGAGCGTCTCCCTTCAGTCATTAATGTACCAGTTGGATTTTGGAAATTAGGAATTGTGTAAAGTAAAGTAGCATGATGCTGTCGCTTTAAATGTTCGATATCATCAACTCTAATTCCTTCTTGCTCCAATGGTATACCTAATAAATTCATTCCTGCAGATTGGAAAACATGTACAGAGTTTAAATACGAAGGTGTTTCATGAAGGATGGTTGATCCTCTTTCTAACAATCCAATGGAAATTAACTGGAGGGCTTGGAGCCCTCCAGAGACAATTAAAATGGATTCCGGAGATGCTACAATTCCTTTAAGCTTTAGATAGTCACTAACCGTTTTACGTAAGGATAAAAGCCCTTTTGGTTCGACATAGCCTAAAGACAAGGCCTCATTACCTGTCCGTAAAATTTCCTTCATTTTATCATTCGGCAATAGATTTGGAGATAATTCACCAGTTCCTAATCTTATAAATTCTGGTTGTGCTTCAGCCCTGTTGATTTCTTGAATAATAGTAAGGTTTGGTTTATATATACCTGAAGAAACATAACTTTTCCAATCAGGAGGAGGTGTGGAAGTTAGTAAACTCCAAGTATTATTTATTACCCATGTACCATTACCGACTTTCGTTTCTAATAACCCATCCGCAATCAAACCATCAAGAGCGTACACCACTGTACTTCGATTTACCTGAAACTGTTTAGCCAGCTCCCTTTGGGTGGGGATTTTCGTTCCTACTGTCCATTCTCCATGCATTATTTTTCTTTTTAAGTAATTATATATTTGTAAATGTAGAGGCACTGAAGAACTTTTTTGTGGTTTCCACTTCATTTCTTTCATTAGATAACCCTCAATCTTTCTTGTTTACTTATATACTAGCAAATTGGTTGGGTGCTTTTCCATCCAATTGGTTGAAGACACAACAAAATACATTAGGTATCCTAGAAATTACATTCGGGGGTGAAAAAAATTGCAGGCTCTTATTCACGGAATAATTTTGTCGTTTGGCTTAATCTTACCTTTAGGGGTTCAAAATGTATTTATTTTCAACCAAGGGGCAACACATAAGAAATTCATACATGCTTGTCCCGCTATTATTACAGCAGGGATTTGTGATACAATACTTATCTTTCTGGCTGTAACAGGAGTATCAGTGGTTGTATTAAATTTTGAGTGGTTAACCATTTTGCTATTTATATTTGGATTTATCTTTTTAATCTATATGGGGGTTGTGATGTGGAGGAGTAATCCAGTAGCCAATGACAATATCGAAAATCAAAATCGTTTTTCTGCGAGAAGACAGATCACATTTGCTGCTTCAGTTTCATTACTTAATCCTCATGCGATTATTGACACTATTGGTGTCATTGGAACGAGTTCTCTCACTTACACAGGTCATGACAAATTGATCTTTGCCATCGCATGTATTGTCGTTTCTTGGATTTGGTTTTTCTTTTTGGCCATGTTAGGTCGGAAGATTGGACAACTTGGAAACAGCCGAATGCTGTTAAAAAGAATGAATCAGATTTCAGCAATAATAATTTTGGGAATGGCATTATACTTAGGATTTAATTTGTATGCATATCTTTAGTAGAAAAACAACTTGAGCCTTCACAGGGAAAGGGTGAACTGTAACCACAACTTGAGAGCATATAGGGTAGTTTTTTAGGTGGAAATCTCTATTTTAATGAATGTTTTACTTAGTTTATCCATTTCGCGAAACAGTATATTGACTTCAGTGAAATCAAAATCGAGCTCGAATTTATGTACACATCTGAATCGGGCTTGATAAGGTTTGATTTTGACCTTGTGCAATAAGAATTGAAAAAGCTGTTTTTCTATTTCCCTTGGGGACCGTTGATACACTTCAGTGTCCTTTTCTAATAAGTTCCTCATATAATCTTTGTATCTGATAAGCTTAGTTGTATGCTAAGTTCATTCTTTTTCATAATCAGCAATCCTTCCACATATTGTATTGGTATCCTTAACATTTAATTATCTTGTGAAAGGTCATGCCTTTTCATCAAGTAATTTAATAAAGATTGATTTTATACCTTATAGGGTATATAATGTGTAAGTATAAGCAATAAGGAGGGCAGATAATTGAAGAAAATATTAGCATCAATTTAATGAATGAGCAGCATCAAGATGTTTTCTTTGTAGATGTTCGAGAGACTCATGAATTTAATGAGGGGATATAGATAGTAATTAGCCTATTTAAAAAGAAACGATGATCTTTTTCATGGGAGCCATATCTATATAATAATAAACAACCAACTAGGTTTACCTAAGGAAAGGAGGAAACCCAATGGAGTACAATGACAAAATGAAAAACAGAGTCAAACGTGTAGAAGGACAAGTGAGAGCCATTCTTAGAATGATGGAAGAAGGGAAGGACTGTAAGGATCTCGTCGTCCAGATGTCAGCTGCAAGAAATGCAATGGACCGAGCGATTGGTTTAGTCGTAAGTTCTAACTTAGAGCACTGTGTTCGCGAGCAAATTGTAAAAGGTGAAGACACGGAAGCTTTTATTCAAGAAGCTGTGAACTTATTAGTAAAAAGCAGATAATACAAAGATGATTGACAGAGGTGAGTGTAGTAATTATAATACCCTCATAGGTTTAAATGAACCTTGAGGAACGAAATTAATATGTTACAGATAAATTTTTTTATTTTTTATAATACATGTAGGGGTATATGTGTTTTGGAGAGAGAGGCAAGCAATCATTGAGATGGAATCAGGTTAGGTTTTAGAGATTCATGCGACTGATAAAGGAGCTAAAAATGATTGATTGGCTTAGCAAAACCTTGTGGGCATGAAGTACTTTTAGATACTGAAGAAGATCGTGTATTGAAGTTTTGGGTAAAAAAAGTCTAAGCTACTTATTAATATATACCCATACTAGTATTACTTTTGAACCGAAGGAGTCGACAATATGACAGACAAAAAGAAAACAACAATTATCTTATTTAGTGGTGATTATGATAAAGCAATGGCAGCTTTTATTATTGCAAATGGTGCTGCAGCCTATGATCATGAAGTAACAATCTTCTCAACATTTTGGGGACTAAACGCTTTTAGAAAGGATCAACATATACCAGTGAAAAAAGGGTTCTTAGAAAGAATGTTTGCGAAAATGATGCCACGAGGCGTTGATAACATGGGCCTTTCTAATATGAACTTCGCAGGAATGGGACCAAAAATGATTAAGCATGTTATGAAAAAACACAATGCAATGCAATTACCTGATTTAGTAGAAATGGCACAAGAACAAGGTGTAAAGTTAGTTGCTTGTACGATGACTATGGATCTATTAGGACTACAAAAAGAAGAGTTGATTGATGGTTTAGAATATGCGGGTGTAGCTGCGTATTTAGCTGATGCAGAAGAAGGAAATGTGAACTTATTTATTTAACCTATGGGGATACGTAAGTTGCCCTTATAGTCACACTCTTCATAATTAATAAGTTCATGCCTGTTAAAGGTGTATAACAAATTGATACGAATATATTTAATAAATTTTTTTGAAATTAATTAAAACTGTGTATAATAGGAGGAATTTAGAATGGAAATGGTTAAATTCGATCAACAAGTAAATGCAAAAGGGTTAGCATGTCCAATGCCGATTGTTCGTACAAAAAAGGCGATGAGTGACCTTCAGCCAGGAAAAGTACTAGAAGTTCAAGCAACAGATAAAGGGTCAACTGCTGATATTAAAGCGTGGGCACAGAGCATGAGACATCAATATTTAGGAACTGTTGAAGAGGGAGATGTGTTAAAGCATTATCTTCGTAAGGCCACTGAGGAAGAAGAGAAGAAATACCCACATGTTGTAAACAACGAGGAACTTCAAGCGAAATTGGTTAACAATGAAAATATTCTAGTTTTAGATGTTCGTGAATTAACTGAATATGCCTTTAATCATATTCCTGAGGCGAAATCCATACCACTTGGTGAGCTTGACAATCGTTTAAATGAATTAAGCACTGATAAAGATATTTATGTTGTGTGTCGAACGGGAAGCCGTAGTGATTTAGCCGCACAAACATTAACAGAAGCAGGATTTAAAAAAGTGATAAATGTCGTACCTGGAATGAGTGAATGGAGTTATCCAACTGATAGTCTAAGTAAATAATTGTTGTCGATATTGTATGATGTTAGAATTCGCCAAGGGTGCAGGTGTAACATTAAGGTTTTAACTAAATATTTTTTTATATAAATATATACTATTGGGGGTATGTAGGGTGTCTGTTAAAGCGATGAAATTAAAGGAATTAGCAAGAAAAGTAATCGAAAAGAAAGAGCTATTTATTCTAGATGTTCGTAATGAAGATGATTTTGCTGATTGGAAAGTTGAAGGAGAAAACATTAATTATTTCAACATACCTTATTTTGCACTATTAGATGGTGTAGAAGAAATCTTGGATAAAATTCCAACAGATAAAGAAGTATTAGTTGTTTGTGCGAAGGAAGGTTCTTCTGTGATGGTAGCTGAAATGCTTTCTGATGAAGGGTTAGATATAGCTTATTTAGAGGGAGGTATGAAGGCATGGAGTGAATATCTAGAACCAGTTAAAGTAGGAGATTTGAAAGACGGTGGTGAGTTGTATCAATTTGTTCGTCTAGGTAAAGGGTGTCTATCCTATATGGTTGTTTCAAATGGTGAAGCGGCGATTATTGATGCAACACGTATGGCGGAAGTGTTTGTAAATTTCGCGAGAGAAATCGGAGCGAATATTGCACATGTATTTGATACACACTTGCATGCTGACCACATCTCAGGTGGAAGAAAAATTGCGGAAGCAACTGGTGCGACGTACTGGTTGCCTTCAAGGGATGCAGGAGAAGTTGTGTTTGAATATGCAGCATTAGACGGAGGGAATGACATACAAATCGGGAACTCAACGATCAACATCCATGCTTTATATTCACCTGGTCACACAATCGGTTCGACTTCATTTGTTATCGATGAAAAATACCTATTATCCGGAGATATTCTGTTCATTGATTCCATTGGAAGACCTGACCTAGCAGGGCTCGCAGAAGATTGGGTAGGAGATTTACGTGAGTCGCTTTATAAGCGTTATAGAGAGCTGTCAGAAGAGTTAATGGTTTTACCGGCTCACTTTATGATCATTGAAGAGTTAAATGATGATGGAAGTGTGGCCGAGAAGTTAGGTACACTATTCGCTCAAAATCATGGATTAAATATTGAAGATGAACATGAGTTTAGATCAATGGTGACAGAGAACCTACCTCCACAACCAAACGCGTATCAAGAAATTCGTGAAACAAATATGGGGAAAATCACTCCAGATGAAGAAAAACAACGTGAAATGGAAATTGGTCCAAACCGTTGTGCAGTAAGATAACAACATAGAAATTGATAATTGGAGGCTTCATAAATGTATTCAGATAAAGTATTAGATGCAAAAGGATTAGCATGCCCAATGCCAATCGTTCGCACAAAGAAAGCAATGAATGAACTTGAGTCAGGTCAAATCTTAGAAATTCATGCGACTGATAAAGGAGCAAAAAATGACCTAGCAGCTTGGGCGAAGTCTGGTGGGCATGAGCTACGATCAAATACGGAAGAAGATGGTGTATTAAAGTTCTGGATTAAAAAAGGGTAAAAAAGAAAGAGGTTGGGACAAAAGTATTTTCATAAATGAGAAGCCGAACAAATCTAGAGTGGAGCACATTCACCGCTATTTCGCTTTTTGTGACCTCCTTTTCATGAGGCCACTGAAAAAGTTTGGTTTTAACTTTTTCAATGGCTTTGAAGTAATGTGCGTAGCCGTTGCCCGATTTTGAAAGCCTTGCAATGAGTGGGTTTCTCAATAGCAAGGCGCGCAACGAGCGGAGTCATTACTCTTCCTTGAGTTACTAGAAAGCACTTTTTCAGTGGTTTCCCTTTTCATCGAATAGGAGTCTATGTATATGTTTTTTCTTCTACGCTCTCTACATGTTCGGAATCTCAGTTACCACTTTTATTATGTCTCAGCCTCCTTTTCTTTAAAAGGAGGTAGAGTATGATTGATTTTGCTTTTATTATTACTATCTTTTTAATCGGGTTCATAGGTTCGTATATTTCCGGAATGGTAGGGGTTGGTGGATCGATTATAAAATATCCTATGTTACTGTATCTTCCACCTCTATTTGGTTTAGCTGCCTTTAGTGCTCATGAAGTTTCGGGGATTAGTGCAATTCAAGTGTTCTTTGCAACCATTGGTGGAGTGTGGGCTTATCGTAAAGGTGGATACTTAAATAAGACGTTAATCATTTATATGGGATCAGCGATTCTAATTGGTAGTTTTGTGGGTGGCTATGGATCAAAACTGATCTCAGAAGACGGGATTAATCTAATTTACGGTATTTTAGCTTTAATTGCTGCAATCATGATGTTTATCCCTAAAAAGGGGATTGATCATGTTCCAATGGATCAGGTGACATGTAACAAATGGTTAGCTGCAAGCTTTGCATTAATTGTCGGAATTGGAGCAGGAATTGTTGGTGCAGCTGGGGCATTTTTGCTAGTGCCAATCATGCTTGTTGTATTAAAGATTCCAACGCGCATGACCATTGCTTCTTCATTAGCTATTACCTTTATTTCATCCATAGGAGCAACGGTCGGGAAGATGACAACTGGGCAAATTGATTATTTTCCTGCTTTTATTATGATTGTGGCGAGTTTAACAGCCTCTCCACTAGGTGCAATGACAGGAAAGAAGATGAATACAAAGATTTTGCAAGTGATATTAGCTGTATTGATTGCTGTATCAGCATTGAAAATTTGGATAGACCTCTTATAAAAGAAGCGACATTGGGATGGTTATCGAATTAGCTAGTCACAGGAACATGTTGTAGAAATATCAGAACCGATTAAAGGTAGAAAAGTGAGCTAATGTCTCCTTCAGCATCAGCTCTCCCTCCCCACCGGAAATGACTCACAAGACAAAAGAAAGTTAAATATCCATATCCACTTTCCTCCCTGAGTAAAAAGCCAATTGCGGGTTCAACGGATTTTCTTTTGCTGTATGTACGCTGGGAACTAGTCTATAAACAAGTGTATGACTGCCTAGTGAGGAGCGGTATTTCTCAATATGAGCTTGTGATAGGCTGTTATGATAGTATCCTGGTACATACTTATCGAGTATCGCTTGCATGGCTGCTGTTGCTTCATTCAAATCCGTTACTACTTCGAGTACGCCAAACAGCATCACACTAAAATAAGCAGTATCAGTCTTGGCTGGTATAGGACTTACCATCGTTCCATAATCTTCAGATACTGTGAAACAACAGTTGGGGTTGGAATGAATCAAATCTATTTTCCTCCCATGTGCAGCTCCATGAAAATATACGGCCTCCTTCATCATGACAAAATTCAAAGGTACAACATAAGGAACCTCTCCATCCGTTAATCCAAGGTATCCTGTCCGTGTCTCGCTTAAAAACTGTTCAATACGCTTATCATCCTTACATTCTAATTTTTCTTGGCGGATTTTATTCATTTTCCATCCCCACTCTCTTTTTAAATGATAAAATGATTTTAAGCAATATCTGTACATAAGAAAAGTGCCAGAATTGAAAAGTTTGATAGGGACAGATGGAGGATTGAATGTGGAATTGACCCCATTTTTACAAAAGGATTTAAAAGATCCATTATACAGTCAGTTGTATAATTGGATTAAGAAGGAAATTGAAGAAAGCAGACTTTTACCAGGAATGAAGATGCCATCCATTCGCCAGCTAACGCTTCATTTAAAGGTTAGTCGAAACACGGTTGAGGCTGCCTATCAGCAGTTACAATCAGAGGGATATCTCGAAAGTGTCCCTAGAAGTGGAATATGGGTAGCAGAGATCGAGAAACCTTTTTTGCATCCGATTGCGAAGGAGCATCCTATTAATTTGGAATGTAAGCCGCCAAGCAAGGCTCTAGTTGATTTTGAATATGGAAATGTTGATATTGAGAAATTTCCTTTAAAACAATGGAAGAAATGTCTGACAGATGCAATTGATCAAGAGAGCAACTGGTTATTTCAGTATAGTGATAAAATGGGAGAACTGGCACTACGACAGGAGGTTTCAAATTATTTATTGCAATCGAGAGGTGTGCGATCTACACCAGAGCAAATTTTGATTACGGCTGGAACACAGGCCTCCATGACGCTGATCTGCCAACTTTTAGCACTTCGAGAAGAGACGTTGGCAATGGAGGAACCAGGTTACACGGGTGTACGATCGGTTTTTGAAGATCAAGGATGCTATATTGAACCGATACTTCTTGAAAAGGACGGATTGTCAATGGACTATCTTCAAAGGAGCAAGGCAACAGCTGTATACGTAACGCCTTCTCACCAATTCCCACTTGGCATGGTCCTGTCCATTTCAAAAAGAATGCAAATGTTAAAATGGGCGTATCAAACGGGAGGATACATTATCGAGGATGATTATGACGGGGAGTTTCGATACGAGGGTCAGCCGATTCCTTCGCTCAAATCTCTGGATAAAGGGGAAAGAGTCATTTATTTAGGTACATTTTCTAAATCCTTTCTTCCGTCCGTTCGGTTAAGTTATATTGTACTTCCTCCGTCTTTAATGGTTCAGTATTCACGAAAGTTCGCTGTTTATAACCAAACTGTCTCTCCTATTATTCAGCGGGCAATAGCCTTGTTCATGCAATCTGGAGAATTCGAAAGGCATATTAGAAGAATGCGCAAGTTGTACCAAAGAAAGCACCAGGCTTTGCTAAGGAGCATTGAACACTATATGGGCACTCAAGCAAAAATCGTAGGAGAAAAATCTGGCCTACATATTTTATTGAAACTAAAAGGGATAACAGCCTTAGAGCTGATTGAAAGGGGTCTCAAGAAGGGTGTCAACGTTTATTCCCCGGCACAGTATTGGATTCATCCACCCCCTGAGGCTCATTCCTATATCATGTTGGGATTTGGTGGTTTATCAATTGATGAAATTGAAAATGGAGTCAGGTTGCTAGCTAGCTGCCTTCCGGGAATGGAAGAACGGTAAGATTCATTTTTTTTGAATAGTGGGCCTAAATTAGTATTATAAAACCTCATTTAGATACTCTACGGCGAAACGGTACCATAAATAAAGCATAAGCAAGGAGTATCATTTGATTATGAGGACAATACTTGAGGGGAGTGCACAGATTTTCACAGCCATGGCCAACTTCGCAATAACAAGGCCTAGCAAGGTGAAGGCGAAACCAATGTAGAATGTGTGGAATGCTTCGTACAAGGTGCTATTATAAAGTCAATGTCGACAAGTCTTAGAATCGCAGATATCCATGTTTCCGGTCATTTCGCTTTTCTTCTCAAATGAAGGGACATCAAGTCAGTTCTCGGTCATTTATAAGTTTCGCTTTTGGGCTGTTTGAACACTTCATCCTGCCACATTTGATACAGATAGATGATAAGCGCAAAACCGATCATCATAGCAACAACAGCTATTGTAGATATAGTCGATTCACTCGAAACAAGACCCACCCGTTGCCATACCGGGTAAACGATGTACATATATAACCCGTCCAAAAGTATATTGACAGTCAGATACATCCAAAAATTATTAAAAGTAAAGTGGAATACCCAGATAACTATAACTAAATATGCTCCATACACCCAAGGAATCGGCGCGACCTTATCCCACCCGAAAAGACTGGAATCTGCCTCGTTCCACCATCCGTAATGATAAGCCGCTTGATATGATAAGGTATGTATAATGGTCATAAATAGAGCGACCGGCATGTACCTGCGCACAGTATCCATTTTCAAAAAAAACAAGGACGCCCAAGGCAATATCAAGAGTGACCAGAGAATAATCTGTTTCATGTCATTACTACCCCCATTAGTTTTGTGTATAGTGTTACTTTCGGTTCATATATTTATTCGATTTAAACAAAAAAAGTAACAGAATTGCTTAAGCAACCCGATTGGGCATTTTTACGATTGGCTACTAAGCTTGATGCTCTACTGGTATATACTTTATGGTCAAATAGAAATTTGTGTATATACACCTCCAGCATTCTATGTTAGAAAGGCTTATCCAAATTCTCCTTTTGGATAGCTATTTATTGATTACCATCAAAGAAGAGCAGGTCATAAAGGCTTATCCCATTTTCTTGCACCTTTATAATGAAAAATGCCTTTGGATGATAGAAGGCTTTGGCTTATAGGATGAAAAGAGGAGGATGCTTCCTGTTGATAGCTTACATCATGTCAAATCATACCCTAACAAAAAAGATTTTAGAAAAACTAAGTAAGCAGGAAGAAGTCATCAATCTTGTCCTAGAGCTTGGTCCGAAGGCGATTGTCCAGTTTAAAAAATACCATCCTTTGAAAGCTTCCATTTCCTATACGAGCCCTTGCCAAACCACAGCCATTCTAAAGACTTTTATCAATGTTAATCATTCAGAAGAATTAACCGAAATAACGAATTGGCTGCTTTTTCTAGGTGGGGATATTAAGGTCAGGGAAGTGCCAGAAGAAGTCATTAAAGGGTTACAAGAGAGAATATGTTTATACTGCCCATAAGTAGAGTTTTTGGTTAGGCATTTTCGGGTAACTATAGAGAAAGACTAAGTAAAAAGGAGGAATGGTATGCAGGAAATGAATAAAATACTGTTAACAAAGGATGATATGATAAATCCAGCGGTCGTTCCTGAATGGGTCATACATGAGTACAATACCTTCCATCAGATTGTAACGAATGATACATTTCCCTGTTATTTTGGAATGAAAGCAGAGATGAAAGGGGAGCTCCGTTATGCCTATATCACTAAAGAGGATTGGTCTAACCTACCCAATGCGGTAGAGGAATTTTTAATGCTTTTTGTAGAACCCCCATACGTCCGTCATGGCCTTTTTGTTTTTGTAGAACCTGAAGAAGAGAAGGATGACCTCGAACATTACCGTAAAAGGTTTTGGGAGATTTTGCAATACTTGCATGAAAACGATAAACAGAAATGGCCAGACAACAAACCTAAAGATCCCGAACATTACTTATGGGACTTCCATTTTGGCGGGGAACCGATCTTTGTGTTTGGAAATGCTCCTGCATACAAACAACGAAAAACGCGTGACCTTGGAAACAGCCTTATTCTTGGTTTTCAACCAAGAAAGATTTTTGAAGGACTTGAAGGAACACAAAAGGGTGGGATTATGTCTCGTGAAAAAGTGAGAAAACGAGTAGAAAAATGGGATAAGCTCCCTAAACATCCTGATATTTCTCACTTTGGAGACCCTGATCACAATGAATGGAAGCAATTCTTCATTGGAGATGATGCAGAACCGATACAGGGAGAATGTCCTTTTCATTATAAAGGTCAGTAATAGGAAAGCCTCGCACTTTGCAGAAGTGTGAGGCTTCTTCATATTCTGTGACTGAGAACTATTGAGTAAATGAGGTTTTTGATTGAAAGTTAACTTATGTTTAAGAATGAAATAATTTCTTCTGGAGAGTATGGATAGCACGTTCAATCTCTTCTAAATCATCGTTAGAAGCGTTTAGTATGCGTTTTAGAAAACGGTCTTCCATTGTGGCAAATGCCTGTTTCATTATAACTTCTCCCTCTTGAGTTAAATGAATATATTGTTTTCGTCGGTCTTTGCTAAAAGCTATGCTTAATGATGTTCACAATCAATGAGTTGATCTTTGTTTATTCCTTTCATACCCGCATATTGGTTCCCCCATTCACACATAGCATTCAATACCGGTACAAATGATCTCCCTAGGTCAGTTAAATATGCTGTTTTTTCCACCTACAGCTCTATATGAGGAATTAAGACTCAAACTGGAGGAGTACGAGTTACTGTTAAAAGATTCGCTGGCTTCGGTCATAAAATCAGGGATAGAAGACGAAGTTATTCGTACGGAGCCTGTTGAAGATCTGGTAACTGCTTTTCTTTGTGCAGCAGATGGTGTGATGATGCAAATCCATTATGTGTCAGATGAATCCTTCAAGCAGACTGCTGAGACGATGTGGCGAATGTTTTGGTTTGGAATTAGCGTGTAGTAATGGTTATGAATCTAGCATAAGTGGAAGAGGAGTGAAAGAAATGGAATCTCGCATTAGGATTCGGAATGAGTATGGAAAATTGGAAGAGGTGATCTTGGGAACCGCTGAAGAACTCTATATTCCTGATATGCATAATATTGAAACTGAATCAGCGAGTCCATGGTGGAAGCAGATGCTTACCCAATATCTTTACCCATTGCTAAAGGGGAAGAGAGCGCCGAAATGGTTAACAAGGAAGTTCCAGCAGGAATTGGCTGAATTAAAGCAGGTGTTATTACGTCATGGTGTTCATGTACATCATCCTGAAGCGATCAAGCCTCAGTCAAAGGAACCGCCAGGTCTAGGTCAGATGTTTGCTCGCGATCCTATTTTATGCGTAGATGATCGGCTGATTGCTGGACAACTTCAGATCGAGATGAGGCATAAAGAACTGCGAGGAATGGAAAAGCTGATTGAGATGTTCGATCTGGAGCAAGCTCGCATTGAGCGAATTGCTGCGGAAAGCGGACTTTATCTAGAAGGTGGCGATGTAATCGTGGATTTGCCATATGTATATGTAGGAATAGGCAAGTATGCAAGTAATCAAGAAGGGAGTAGATGGCTACAGGCCATACTTGGTGATCAGGCAGAAGTCATTCCGGTTCAGCTTACAAATGATGGTATTCTGCATCTTGATTGTTGTATGACTATCATTGGTGATAAACGAGGTATTATTCACCGTGAGTCCTTACAGCAACCGCTACCAGCACCGCTTCATACCTATGAATTTATTGAAGTGGATGATATCACCCGTACTCAGATGGGGACGAACGTTCTTGTACTTGATCCGCAGACGATTATCATACAAAAGCGACATCAGGAGTTACAGAAGCGTTTGGAAGAATGGGGATATACAGTTGAACCTGTCGACTTTACTTGGCATGCTCGATTGGATGGGGCTTTTCGATGTGCGACTTGTCCGATTCAGAGGCAATGAAGCTGTGGGGATTGAGATGTCAGTTGGAACGGGAGGGTATGATGCAGCAAAAGCGAGTAGAACAACAGACATTAATCGTCAGTATATTAATTAATATATCACTCGGTGCATCTGCTTTTGGAGTATACGCTCAGACGGGAATACCTGCGGTCTTTTTAGACGCATACTTTTCATTGATCGTAGCCATCTCCAGCATAGTTGCGATCTTGATTTCTCGATATAGCGTAAGATCCAGTGAGGTTTATCCATACGGACGATTTGTATTAGAGCCGCTGTATGCGGTATTCAAATCTCTGGTTACGATTAGTTTATTGCTAATTGCACTGAGCCAAAGTGCAGCTATCCTGTACACATACTGGCGAACAGGTGATGTAGATAAATTAAATGTTACCCCGGTTATTCCTTATATTATGCTAATGATTGTCTTGAGCTTTGGCTTATCAATATTTGCGCGTTATCAGAACCGAAAGATTGGGGAAGCAAGCACGATACTCGCGGCTGACTCACGTACTGCCTTTGTCGATGGTTTAATGGCTACGGGTGTGGCCACAGGTGTCGGATTGTTTCTGCTCGTTGATGAACGAGGGCCACTTTCGTTCGTGCTTTATATCGGTGATGCAATTATTAGTCTGATTTTGGTTATGTTTGCTTGGCTAACACCGGTTTCATTACTCAAAAATAGCTTTATTGAGCTTACTTCAGGGATCACACCTCGTGTGCAGTGGCGGGAACAAATACAGCCGATTGTTGAGCAGAATCTTCCAGATATTTGTTTATTAACTACATGTCAAGTTCGCAAGGTTGGCATGTTTATCCATATATCTGTCATGCTTGAATTTACGGAACCGGTTGTCCCGATAGCAGCATTGCGAACTAGTAAACATAATATTGAGCAACTATTATCCATAAATTATCCTCATTACCAACTTGACTTTATTGTGTCTGGTGATTAACCTGATCGATCTTCAATTTTTACGAAGCCAAACACGTGTCAGCTTCAACAAAGCCGCTCTTAGGTAACGACTGATTTGTAAGGTTTTTCGCTTACTTATTGTCTCGAGTTAACTGAGAACATGCAGTCAATGAGTAATTAATGCGATAAACACTTGATTGTGGAACGCCCATACTCTCCTCACTTCAATGGTTAACGCGTGCCGATTCTTGTGCCGAGTTTAACTGATAAAATAGAATAAACTTTGAAAAGTGAGATTAGTAAAATGTTATTATAACGGTTTCTTTGAGAACCTTTCATTAACTTTGACAATTAAATTTAATCAAGTTTGAACTGGAAGGTTCAAATTTGATAGGGTAGTGAATTAACACCTAAACAATTCAAGGATAGATATTGGGAGTTTGTACAATGTTAAATTTAACATTAATTTAACGCAATCCGATAAAATATTACAGTTTGGAACGTAATGGGCGGCATGATGTAATAGCTGCTCAACTCCCTTGATATATAAGGTTTGGAGTAATTTTGCTAACAAATTGCTAACATAAAAGAGGCTTTTCAAAAGTTGATTCAACTTTTGAAAAGCTTTTTTGTGTTATATGTTCACCACATTCTCTCAGGTGCACGCTTACAGATTAACTCTTGTAATACGTAGTATACTGCGAAGCAAAAGACACCTAGTGTTAATATTAGGTCTAAATTCTTTTTGATTAAATAATTCCTTAAAATTTGTTTATGGACTATAACGTGTGCTGGACTTGGAATCGGCGTAGAATTCACAATATCTCCTTTGCCGCAGGTTCTTGTGGTAGCCACTGGTCCTAATTATCTACAAGATAGTCAAAGTTTTGGGCGACTACGACAAATCTGTTGACCCTGAATATGGAAGTTATTTATCCATCAGATGTTGAGGCTGCCGTCATCAGTTCAAAGAATTTGAAATCTTTCCTGAATTTCTTTTAAAAATAAATCAGCAGCGGCGGAAAAAACTTGATGCTTCTTCCAAACAATATTTAAGCCAGATTCAAGTCTGGGTTCTAACGGTCTAAAACAAAGGTTACTATCACTAGATGTATTGACTATTTTATCAAGAACTATTGCATATCCAATGCCTTCTTCAACCATAATGGCAGCATTATAAGCTAGATTGTATGTAGTCACGATGTTTAATTTATCAAAATCTTCACCAAACCAATCCATAAATTCATTTTTAGAAAATGTCTTTTTCATAGGCTGTCGGGAACAGATTAGCGGTACATTTAATAAATCCATAGCTTGAATGGTATCTTTGGAGGCAAGAGGACTGTCTTTCCTCATAATAACTCCCCAAACATCCTTGGCTGGAATATCGATATAATTGTATCTTGATAAATCAGCTGGTTGAATTAAAATTCCAAAGTCAAGCAATCCTTTGTCAAGCCTTTCTGTCACATCGTCTTCGTTTCCACTGTAAAGGTGATACCTGATATTTGGATAACGTAACTGTAAATCCTTTCCTACCCGTGCAATCTGTCTCATAGCCTCTGTTTCCCCACCACCTATATAGACATCACCACCTATTGTTTCTTTCATGGAACTAAATTCTGCCTCTAATTTATCGACCATATCGAGAATTTCTTCTGCTCTCTTTCGCAAGAGCATTCCTTCTTCGGTAAGCATGATACTGTGACTACTTCGAACGAATAGTTTTTTACCTAAATCTTTTTCTAGGTCTTTCAATTGTCTTGACAAGGTTGGCTGTGTAAGATGCAAAAAAACAGCGGCAGCTGTAATGCTTCCTTCTCTAGCAACAGTAAGAAAATAACGCAAAACTCTTAATTCCATAAAATACTCCTCCTTTATAATGTTTTAGTATATACGTTCAAGAAATGCTCAACAAGCATATCGTTCTATTCGATATAGGTATTAGCTATATATATATTACATAGATAAAATAAATAGTATAACATCAGTAGGAAGGATAGTGATTAGTGTGTCTACTATTAATGATAAAGTTGTTGTAATTATGGGAGCATCTAGTGGGATTGGTGAGGCTACAACCACAAAGCTTGCACAAGAAGGAGCGAAATTAGTCATTGCTGCTCGTCGGGAAAATCGCTTGAAATCTCTTGTTGAATCATTGCCAAATGCAGAAGTTTCATATGTAGTTGCAGACGTAACGAATAAAGAGGAAGTTCAATCAGTGGTAGATTTGGCAGTCAAAAAGTATGGTCGTGTAGATGTACTTTTAAATAACGCTGGAATCATGCCGCTTGCACCACTTTCAGATGCACGCATTGATGAATGGAGACAAATGTTAGATATTAATATTATGGGTGTTTTGAATGGAATTGCTGCAGTTCTACCGATTATGAAAAAACAACAATCCGGTCAAATAATTGCTACTGATTCCGTAGCTGGCCATGTTGTTTATCCAGGGTCGGCTGTATACTGCGGGACTAAGTTTGCAGTTAGATCTATTATGGAGGGATTGCGCCAAGAAGAAAGAGAAAATAATATTCGTTCAACTATCATTTCACCAGGTGCTGTGAGTACTGAACTTTATTCAACAATTAATGATCCTGAAAGTCGAGAAATGGTAAAGAATCTTAGGAATACAGATGGTTTGTCTATGGAGTCAGGCGATATTGCAGATGCAATAGTTTATGCGATTAGCACACCTGAAACAGTTGTGGTAAGCGAAATTTTGATTCGTCCAACCAAACAAATTTTTTAATGGTAAAAGTATAACGGAATAATATTTGCTCTATATGATAGCTATCATAAAAACTTCCTTAGTGAAAAATTGTCCTTTAGATTGTTGAGGGCAATTTTTTACTAATGGTAGTTCATGCATTTATGTAAAAGGAATTTTTTGTAGTCCCTTTCGTTGGATATGATTGAAAAACTAAAAAAATCAATTGATTAAATAAACAAAATGAGGATAGGAGTTGTATTTTGGTTAAGTAAAATAAGATGTTGATTTTCATATTAACCATAGGTGTTTTCGGTATCCTAAATACGGAGATGGGGGTTATTGGGTTACTGCCTTCCATTGCTGATCACTTTAACGTCGGCATATCACAAGCAGGAATGACGGTGAGTCTTTTTGCTCTTGCTCTTGCTATAACTGGACCAACGATGCCGTTATCTTCTCCGGGATCAATTGAAAGAAGGTCATGTTACTTGTATTAAGTGTTTTTGTGGTGGGGAACATTGCATCTGTATTTGTAACTAACTTTACCCTCCTATTAATCATTCGCATTGCGCTAGGTCTTTTCCATCCGGTTTATTGTTCCATGGCATTTAGTATAGCTGCTTCCTCCGTAAAATCCGAAGAAGCTCCAAAAGCTGTTTCAAAAGTATTCATAGGAGTATCTGCTGGTATGGTAGCCGGCATACCGATTGCATATGAAGTGGCGATGGCCTTCTTTTTTTATGATAACTACATTTGAATTGGTTGCTACAATGATTTTTGTACCATCTATGCCTGTTAAAAAAGGACAATCTTACGGGGAATAACTTGCTGTATTAAAAAAATCCGTTATATGGGTTTCTATAGTAGCTGTCATTTTATTAAATGCTTCCGTATTCGGGGTATATAGTTATATTTCGGAGTACCTGGGAACTGTCACCCAAATATCTTCGAATACCATCAGTTTAACGCTATTAGTTTTCGGGGGAGCTAATATTATTGGAAACATCGTTGCAGGAAGGGCACTCACAAATATTCCTATCAAGACCATTTTTATTTTTCCATTGTTATTGATTATTATTTACATCCTTTTATTCTTCACTGGAGAGTTTGTCGTACCTATGATAATAATCACTTTCTTTTGGGGACTATTAGCTGGAGGAATCATGGCAAATATTAACCAATATTTAATTTCATCTTCAGCTCTAGAAGCTCCTGATTTCGCCAATGGAATATTTATATCAGCCTGTAACGTAGGGACGACAGTGGGTGCAGTTGCGGGCGGATTCTTCATTTCACAAATGGGTGTGCAATATGTCGTATTGGTGGGAATCCTATCATTGATATTAGGTTTAATAACTATTTTACTAAGAAACTATATGTTTAACCCTGCAAAACTTTTTTCTGAATCTGCTCTAGCCCGTGATTAGTAGTCATAAAGCAAAAAAATTATTGAAATCAGCAATAAAATTATCAGGTGAGGAGTGAAAAAGTTGAAAAAAGTAAAAATTGCAGGAAGGAAAGTTTTTCCCATTGGCTTAGGAACCTGGAATATGGGAGAAAGAGCAAATCAATTTGAACAAGAAGTAGAAGCATTAAGAGTTGGTCTGGATAATGGCGTTCAAGTTATTGATACTGCTGAAATGTATGGAAATGGAAATGAAGAGAAATTAGTTGCACATGCCATTAAGCCTTATGACCGGGAAGAATTATTTCTTATTTCCAAAGTCCTTCCTTCCAATGCTTCAAAAAAGCAGTTACCGATTAGTTTAGAAAATAGCTTAAAAAGATTGAATACAGATTATTTAGATCAATACTTACTCCATTGGCAAGGGAATATTCCTATTAAAGAAACGGTTGAAGCCTTGGAGAAAGTAAAAAGTCAGGGGAAAATTAAGTCATGGGGTGTTTCTAATTTAGATGTTGCTGACTTAGATAAAATAATGAAATTACCTTATGGAATAAACTGTGGAGCAAATCAAGTGCGTTATAATTTGGGAGATCGTGGGATTGAATTTGATTTAGTACCAATGATGAACAAACTTGAAATGCCATTAATCGCCTATTCTCCAGTTGCTCGGGGGGATGTTTTGGTACCAACCTAACTAAACAAAAAGTTTTAAAGGAAATTGCTGAAAG
Organism: Halalkalibacter sp. AB-rgal2; assembly: GCF_041821005.1. Taxonomy (NCBI): domain Bacteria; kingdom Bacillati; phylum Bacillota; class Bacilli; order Caryophanales; family Bacillaceae; genus Halalkalibacter; species Halalkalibacter sp. AB-rgal2. Next base: position 4,831 of record NZ_JBGUAV010000024.1, on the reverse strand, counting down.
TCACCAATCGGATATTTTTCAAATTTTATTAGCATGGTGTATTCGAAATGGTCAAACAATTGCTATACCACAATCTAGTAATACCAATCATGTGATCGATAATGTGAAAGCAGCTGAGATTCAATTAACCCAGCAAGATTTGGATCAATTAGACTTAATCTATACAAAACCTAGCATGAAACAGCCCCTTGCTTTATGGTAAGAATGCCTACATGAATGATTATATTTATAATGCATTACCCACCTAATATGACATTACTCACTAAAGGATAAGATTGTCAAAGATGTCTCTCATCAGAGTTAAGAAGATAAATAAATTAACTATACTTACTGAATCTTAACGACAAGGAGGATTTTAATGGATATCCAAGACTTTTTAGCGCACTTAAACCGTGGAGAAGCGGTGGAGGGAGATTCGGAGATGCATCAGATGATGCACAAAGTCTCACAAGAGGCATTGAAGTTAACCGCCGAGTTAAACGGATATTATCATACTCCCCAAGAAGTTCAGGAACTGTTTTCCCGGTTGATTGGTAAACCAGTAGACAACTCATTTGCCGTGTTCCCTCCTTTTTATACAGATTTTGGGAAAAACATTAATGTGGGCAAGAATGTCTTTATCAACTCAGGCTGTCGCTTTCAGGATCAGGGTGGAATTACAATTGGCGATGGTGTTCTAATTGGTCACAATGTCGTCTTGGCTACTCTTAATCACGACATTGATCCTAGAAAACGCAGCACTATGCATCCTGCGCCTATTTCGATTGGTCATGATGTCTGGATTGGTGCAAATGCCACAGTCGTTCCCGGTGTAACCATTGGTGAAGGAGCTATTATCGCTGCTGGTGCAGTTGTGACACAGGATGTCCCTCCAAATGTTATCGTAGGAGGTGTGCCTGCGAAGATATTAAAGAAAATTGAAACCAGTAAGGAATAATTCTTTGTGATTCCTAATTGTGAGGGTGCAGCTCTTTATGGTTTTTTCAATCTACATGCTTTTTACTAGTATTCATATATATATTTTCTGTGAAAAATGATTCTATCTTATCAAATAAAATTAAATCTGTTTGTAGCTTTTTAATTAAAACAGTAAAGGAGCCATTGAGAAAAAACATGAAACGCAACAGAGTTATTACCATATTTATTGCTTGCGCAATACTTATCACAGGAAGCTCATACTTTATTTATCAGCAACCAAATTCATTAGAACTTCCTCAAGAATCTGATAATAATCAAACTTCAGATGTTGAACAAAACCCAGAAGAAACTCCGATTTCTTCTGAAATTGAAAACCTGGCTATACTTCGAATCGTGGTAGGCATCAGACACTTACCGCTGTCTTATGGGAAAATCCTGCTTCAGAATTACTCCTTGCACAGCTGCCACTAACACTAGAATTTGAAGACTATGGAGGTCGTGAGCTTATCGCAGAACCACCACAATCGATTACAATGGAAGGTATGCCTGAACGAGATTCACCAAAAGCTGGAGATTTGAGTTACTATGCACCGAGCAATGCACTCTCACTGACATATTCTGATCTTGGAGAATGGGTGGGTGCTGTTCGATTAGGACGGATTGAGGGTAACTTATCTATTTTGAGAGGTAATACTGAACCAGTAATGGTGACAATAGAACGAGTAGAATAGATTTTTTAAAATAAAAATTCTAGCAAAATAAGGGGACTGGAACTAGAATAAAGTATATTAGTAAATATATGGAGGAAAAATGATAAGATATAAACGATTAATAGCAGGATTGGTTATCGTGATTGTAGTAGGATTAATTATTAATATACTTATTCAATCAAATCAGGCTAATCAAAATCCTAGCGAAACTGTAAATAATGAAACTCCTGATAACGGAGAAAGTGAAAATAACAACAGCCAAAACGAAGGGAGATTCGGTTTGGGAGCATACAATACAGAAGAAGTGGTTGAAGAACTTCTATATATAGAAGAAAATACCGAACCAGTTGATGAAGCCTATCGAAAGAAAATTTTTGTTACTGGATCAACAGGTGGGTTAGGACAACTTGCTGCTAAGTATCTTATAGAGAGAGGTCATGAGGTTGTCGTACACGCTAGAAATGAAAGTCGTGCAGAAGATGTTCGAAGAGACTTACCAGAAGCACTTGGTGTAGTTATTGGGGATTTATCTGACCTAGAACAAACAAGACAGTTGGCGGATCAAATTAATGCATTCGGTACGTTCGATGTCATTATTCATAATGCAGGTGTATACGGTGCTCCATCAGAAGAGATGTTAAATGTTAATTCTCTATCCCCGTATATTCTGACTAGTTTAGTAAATAAACCACAGCATCTGATTTACATTTCATCAGATCAACATTTAGGAGGAAACCTTAAAGTTGAAGAAATCGTAAGTGGTACCCCTAATATTAACTACAATGATACTAAACTTCAAATTCTTACTTTAGCAATGACAGTATCTCGTTACTGGCCAGACATTCAAGTGAATGCAATTCAACCAGGATGGGTTCCGACTCTAATGGGATTCCATAATGGTAATACTACTACACCTGATGACTTACGTGCTGGATACATGACTTATGTTTGGCTTGCTGAAGGTATCGAAGAAGGCACGGATATTACAGGAAAATACTTCTTTCAAAATGAGGAAGATCCAAAAGTTAATCCAGTTATCTATGATGAAACTGCTCAGGACCAGTTAATTGAAGCATATGAAACTAAGATAGGAACTTCTTTCCCAAGAGATTAAATAGTTAGTGTAGTCTCATTTGGGTGCGTTCCTCTCATTTGCCGAAGGCAAACGTCTCATCCACGGGAGTGCCTATTAAATCAGAAAATAATTTACGAATTATACAGACTTTGGTAAAAGTATCAAAGTGGGATAGAATGTTTTTATCCATTCAGGATGCCGTTTGCAAGATCAGGGAGGCCATTACAATTGGCGATGGGGCACTTATCGGACAGAATGTTGTTTTGGCTACCCTAAATCATGACATAAATCCCATCAAACGCAGTACGATGCATCCTGCGCCCATAGTGATAGGTAATAATGTATGGATTGGAGCAAAGACAACAGTTGTACCTGGTGTGATCATTGGTGACTGTAGCAGCTGGTGCTACAGTCACCAATGTTGTACCACCTAACGTTATTGTTGGCGGTGTACTAGCAAACATTCTTAAAAAAATCGAAAACAGTATGGAGTAATCCTACTGTTTTCATGTTATCAGCAGATTAAGAGATGATATATATTAAATTAAAAGCCCTTAAATAATTTAATAAAAGAAAGGAATGCCGGTAAATGAAAAAAATGTTATTAATACTATATATGTTTATAATCAGCTTTGGCCTGACTGCCTGTTTTACTAGTGAAACAAATGAAAGCGAAGAGATAAATGCAGAGGAAATTCCAAGAAGTGAATCTAACCAAGAAAGTGAAGAGACGAATGTAGCAAGAGATCATAGCAGTGAGGTTAACCAAGAAAGGGGTGAGGCTGAGGCTGAGGCTGAAAACACCCTAAGCATAAACATAACAATAGGTGATCAGGTATTTTCTGCAAAGCTTTACAATAACCAAACCACTCAGGCATTCATTCAAAAACTACCTTTAGACATAAACATGAGCGATGTTAATAGTAATGAAAAATTCTATCGTTTTCCAGATGCACTCCCAACAAATTCCGAGAGACCCGGGGAGATTAATGCAGGAGATATCATGTTGTATGGGGATAATGGTCTGGTATTGTTTTATGAAACCTTCTCAAGTTCTTATAGCTACACTCGTCTCGGGTATATTGAAGAGGCAGTAGGCTTTGCTCAAGCTGCCGGAGACGGTGATATAAATATCGCTTTTGATTTGGCTGAAAATATTGAGTAAATAAGAATGTAAGACTCTATATTATTGGCGAACCAATAGATGAATTATACGAATGGAGTATTAGCTTCGGTTTAAAATATCGGATATGTAGTGATGCTGAGCATAATCTACCCTAAAAGCATGCTTTTTAGGGTTTATTTTATTTTTTATCTGAAAATTAAGAAAGAACAATCAAAAGTTTAATCGATTTACTTGACTTAGAGTTAACTATAAAAGGTAAATTTAATTACAAGATTTGAAAAAAATAAGAGCTGAGTTGAAAAAGAAGCGGAAACAAATGATCCAGGTGGGTATGCAATTAGGACTAGAAACCTTAAAACTATCCCAGGAAATTGAGACATTGCATTCGGGGAATGATACATGGGCTCCATCAGGGATTGCATTTTATGAAAGTTATTTATTGGTAACAGGATGAAGTGGGCAAAGCTTATACGTTTACAATGAATCAGCGGGTTCATTAGATCCTATATTTAGTTCGAACGAAAGGCTTAGGAATGTATTTCCTTATGAAGGGAATTTGTATCTAATTACAACGAACACATCACCAAGAGCTGGTAACCCAGGAGATAATGACCGCTTATTAAAGATTACTCCTCACCAATAATGGTTAGAATTCTGAAAGCAACATAGAAACGGTTAAAGTTAGAAGGTTGACTTTACGGTTATAGATGTGGAGACCAAAGCCCCGTAGAGTCTACTAGGGCTTTACTCCAGTTTAAAAATGAGCCTTAATGATAGGCAGATGCTCTTTTTGTAGCCACAATTATAATAACTCATCACAGGTCTTATATGGCTTATGGGTATTCCCTAATTATCATTTACTCTTACTTCTTGAATGTAACTCATTATCAATTTTTTCATATATTGTTTAAAAGTGGGTAATAAAAGAGGTGACATTTAAAAATGTTTACTTATGAAGAAAAAAAGTACTTATTATCTCTTTTGAAAAAACAAAAGAGAAAA
>NZ_JBGUAV010000023.1:0-75375 GCF_041821005.1 Halalkalibacter sp. AB-rgal2 | reverse complement strand
TCTAAATTCATATAATTTATTTCACTATTAATACTGGTTTATCAACCCGCTTAGCAATCTTATGACTCACACTTCCTAATACAAAGGTTTGAAACTTGTTTAATCCACGGCTACCTACCACGACACAATCATAGTCGCCATCATTGGCAAACTTCACAATCGCTGGTCCTGGTTCTCCATGAATAATATGAACTTCATGGTCAATCTGTTTTTCTTCGATTAATTGAATAATCGGGGCTAGCATCTCCTTACGCTTACGAGCGACTTCATACTTACTTGAATGGGCTAAGATATCCGCCTTTGAGGTTGCACCATCAACCGCATAGACGACATCTATCCTTCCACTATTTAACTCTACGAGCTCGATAGCCTTCTCTGCTGAGCGAACAGAATGATCAGAACCATCTGCAGCTAACAAAACACGTTTAAACATTGCAACCCCTCCCTCTTTCTATTGTAAACGGTTTCACTCAGGAAGTGAATGGTAAAGTTTATTATTTTTTAGGGCATTTCCATTCATATAGAATACAACCTTCAATTTCACTTATTCCCTTCTCGCGTATGTTCCAAACATCCAATCAGAAGTCTTCATTTATGTTCATTCTATAACTTAAAGACGTTTCTTAATCAAAAAGACAAGCTACATTGAACGATTTGCTCACTATAGCTTGCCTTATTAACCTTAGTGACCTGACGCCTTCGACAACCCACCAATTTTATCTTTTAATTGTTCACTTTCGTTGTTTAAACCAACATAGGTGACCTTAATACCATTCTGTTCAAACTTACCTTCAATTTTATCAAGTGCTCCTATTGCAGAGTCATCCCAAAGATGAGCATTCGTTAAATCTATTACTACCTGTTTCACTGGAGGCTTGAAGTCAAATTGATTAACAAAATCGGTCACAGATGCGAAGAATACTTGACCAGAAACGCGGTAAACCTGCTTGTCTACTTCATTGACATTCACTTTCTCAACGTCTACCTTTGAAATCTTAGCCGCAAAGAAAATCATACTTAATAGCACACCCGCAAATACACCGATCGCTAAATTATGCGTAACAACAACCGTTACGACTGTTACGATCATGACAAGTGCGTCCGTACGCGGGAGCTTATGAATATTACGAACAGAGCTCCAATCAAATGTACTAAATGCAACCATGAACATAACACCGACTAAAGCAGCCATCGGTATTTGTATAACAAGGTTTCCTAACACTAAAATTAAAAACATTAAAAATACACCAGCAACTAATGCAGACAGTCGCCCACGACCGCCAGACTTCACATTAATAACCGATTGACCGATCATCGCACAGCCTGCCATCCCACCGAAGAAACCTGATACAATGTTAGCAATCCCTTGGCCACGGCTCTCTTTATTCTTATCGCTTTCTGTATCTGTCATATCATCGACAATGTTAGCCGTTAATAAAGACTCAAGAAGACCAACAATTGCTAACGCTAATGAATATGGCAAAATAATCATTATTGTTTCAAGGGTTAAAGGAATACTTGGAATTAAGAACATAGGTAATGCTTGCGTTAAGTTCCCCATATCTCCGACTGTTGACACATTAAACCCACCAAATATTGCAATGGCCGTAATAACAACAATCGCAGCTAGCGCTGAAGGGAAAGCTTTCGTAATACGTGGGAGTCCATAAATAATAAATAACGTTGCCGCAACTAACACATACATCAACCATGTTGCGCCTTCAAATTGCTCTAGCTGTGCCATGAAGATTAAAATCGCAAGTGCATTAACAAATCCAACCATAACAGAGCGTGGAACAAATTTCATAATGCGTGCTAGCTTAAATACACCGAATAAAATTTGTAAAATCCCCGTTAAAATTGTAGCAGCCAATAAATACTGTAAGCCATGATCTGCAACTAATGTAACCATTAAAAGTGCCATTGCACCCGTTGCAGCTGAAATCATCCCAGGTCGTCCACCGACAAAAGCAATGACGACGGCAATACAAAAAGAAGCATACAACCCTACCATTGGATCGACACCTGCAATAATGGAAAAGGCAATCGCTTCTGGAATCAATGCAAGCGCCACGACAAGACCAGCGAGTACATCTCCCCTAACATTGCTAAACCATTCCTGTTTAATTGTTTGTAAATTCAATTCTACATCTCTCCTATTCTATTGTTGTATAGTGACTTTTGACTCTCACAAAAGTCGGGTCCGTTGTTCACAAGCTGTATCATAACATCATTCTCATAAATATCAAACTACGATGTAAGCGTATATCATAGATTAAATACTCTTAAATACTCAACGATTCATAGATTTTCATACAAAATCATAAAGTTGTCACATTTTCTACATTACACCCTTCCTTTTTTATCATAAAAAATGTGCAATTTTTTTCTTTACATGTCTTTCCTATTCCCTTGATTGGACTTCTAAATATTTATAAATTAAATTTATGCAAGTAAAAATGCCATAGGCTAGCTCCCCTATGGCATTTCATAATATTACTATTACTAACAGATGTTTATTTCCCTTCCTCTGCAAAACTTTTGATTCGATCGCCAATTTCATCACGTACACGTTGGAAGAAAGCCCATTTTTCTTCATCTGTTCCTTTTGCCTTCGCAGGATCATCAAACCCCCAATGTACACGCTCTTTATTCGGTGGTGTTGCTGGACAAACATCGTTTGCATGGCCACATAGTGTCACAACAAGATCAGCTTTATCTAATAATTCGCGATCAATCGTATCAGACGTTTGCTGCGAAATATCGATATCAGCTTCTTTCATTGCCTTCACTGCATTTGGATTCACACCATGTGCTTCAATTCCTGCAGAATAAACCTCGTATTGATCACTTAAATAATACTTTCCCCAGCCTTCAGCCATTTGGCTTCTGCATGAATTTCCTGTACATAAAAAGTAAATAATTTTCTTAGACATACTCGATCCACTCCTAGTTTTTTTATAAGAACCTATTGCTTCGAGGTTGTTCAAAGAAGGATAAAACACTCTTTTTGAACAACTCTATAATAGTATATTTAACCATAAATAAAGGCCTACTAATGTTATGAATAAAGTAGGAATCGTCAAAATAATTCCAACCTTAAAGTAATAACCCCATGTTATTTTCATCCCTTTTTGCTTAAGAACGTGAAGCCATAAAAGAGTCGCTAATGAACCGATCGGTGTTATTTTCGGTCCAAGGTCCGAGCCAATAATATTGGCGTAAATTAAAGCTTCTCTCATTGCTCCGACCGTATTCGTATCAGCAATGGCTAGTGCATTAATCATAACAGTTGGCATATTGTTCATCACTGAAGATAAGATTGCGGCAATAAAGCCCATTGAAATCGTACCAACAAATAAACCTTGATCTGCTGTTACTTCAATTAATGAAGCAAGAGCATCTGTAAGCCCCACATTTCTTAGCCCGTATACAACGACGTACATCCCAATAGAGAATACGACAATTTCCCATGGAGCTCCCTTAATAATTCCTGCTGAACTAAGCTCTTCATTCTTTGCACTTCCATTTCGAAAAATGAAATAAAAGATAAGAGCAACTGGCATCGCAATAAATGAAACAGGAATTTCAAGAAACTCACTCGTAAAGTAACCTACTAATAGAACAGTTAAAATGACCCAAGAAAGATTGAATAGCCGTTTATCTTTAATCGCTTCGACAGGCTTTTTCAATTGTGACATGTCATATTGCTTTGGTATATCTTTGCGAAAGTATAAATATAGAACAAGAATACTTGCCCCTAATGCAAAGAAATTCGGCACAACCATCCGTGATGCATATTCAACAAAGCCAATTTCAAAGAAGTCAGCTGAAACGATATTCACCAAGTTACTAACAAGCAATGGCAATGACGTCGTATCAGCGATAAACCCACTTGCCATAATAAATGGTAATACCATCACATCTTTAAAGCGTAATGCTCTTACCATCGCGAGTACAATCGGCGTTAAAATAAGAGCTGCACCATCATTAGCAAATAAAGCAGCAACAACCGCCCCTAAAATAGAAACGTAGATAAACATTTTCAAGCCGTTTCCTTTTGCAAAGCGAGCCATATGTAGGGCAGACCATTCAAAGAAACCAATTTCATCTAAAATTAATGAAATAATAATGATAGCGACAAAAGTCAATGTTGCATTCCATACAATATCCGTAACAGCTAATACATCAGCAAAGCTAACGATTCCAGCGATTAACGCTAAAATCGCCCCAATCGTTGCCGACCAACCGATGGACAAGTTTTTCGGTTGCCAAATAACGAGTACAAGTGTAAATAGAAAGATCACTGATGCTAAAACGATATCCATGTTTCCCCACTCCTATCCTCTACTCACAGCAAACACGTAAGCCGCGTTTCTCTAAGTCTAGTAGTCTTTCTTTTTGATTAGGCAAATGCACCAATAATGATTGAATAAGTGGATAACCTTCGTGGGAAGAGTTGATTCGATAGAAAATCCATTGTCCTTTACGCTTTTCCTCCACTAATCCAACATCTCGTAATTTCCGTAAATGCTGACTGACAGAGGGCTGACTCATATTAAACAGCTCAACGAATTCACATACACAGCACTCATCCTCGTGAAGCATAGCCATCATCGATAAGCGTGTTTTATCACCTAGTAGCTTTAGCCATTTAGCAGCCGTCTCAATTTCAACTTCAGTATAAACATTTTCCATAGCCTCTCCTCCTTTTTTGATTATATAATTATATGCTTATATATGCAATTATTTTATTTATTATTTTCGTTTATCCTTCTTCTTTCCATTTCTAGAATCAATTCCGTTAATAATCTTCTCTGTTCTCTATCATTTGCATAGCATAGTTGATTCCGTAAATCCTGAATGCGATCTTTTTCCTTTTGCTTCAACATAAACGCCCCTTCATACCAATCCTAAACTTCATTATACATGTGTTAGTATTGACGAAATTATATATACTAAACAAAAGGATCGCTTTCAAAGCTTTATGGAAGCTTCGAATAAATTTAAGCTTAGCGTGCTTTCATACGAATTGACCTTACTCTTCAGCAACACTTTTCACTCCACACGAAAAAAAGCTAACAAAAGGTTTCCCCTTTGTTAGCCTATTCTTCTTTATTGAGCAGCTGGATATACACTTACTTGCTTACGGTCACGACCGACACGCTCGAATTTTACAACGCCGTCTACCTTTGCAAATAAAGTATCGTCTCCACCTTTTCCTACGTTCACACCAGGATAGATACGCGTACCGCGTTGACGAACTAGAATCGAACCACCTGACACTGCTTGGCCGTCTGCTCGCTTAGCTCCAAGTCGCTTAGATTCAGAGTCACGTCCGTTCTTTGTACTACCTACTCCTTTTTTCGATGCAAAAAATTGAAGATTCATTTTCAACATGGAATTCACCTCCCAAGTTTATCATTTATTTTAATAAATGCGCGGTATTCCTCAGCAATCGATTGTAAAGAGACAAGCATCCCCTCTAAAAGAAGCTGAATCTTCTCAAATGCTGCTTCATCTACATCAGATGGTACACAACAGCGGAGAAATCCACCTTCTTCCTTTGATTCTACATCTAACTCAATGTCACACAAAGTAGCAATTGCATTAAGTGTACCAATTGAGACTGCTGAAGCTCCTGCACAAACGAGATCTTGACCATATGGACCAGATTCGGCATGACCACTCATCGTAAAACAATCAATCATCAGATCATGATTACGACTAACGTCAACGATAATCATCTTACGCGTTAATCTTTTCGATTACGACTTTCGTGTATGGTTGACGATGACCTTGCTTACGACGATAGTTTTTCTTCGCCTTCATTTTCCAAACGATAATTTTCTTTTGGCGACCGTGCTTTTCAACCTTAGCTGTTACAGAAGCACCTTCTACGTATGGAGCGCCAACTTTGACATTGTCTCCACCTACGAATAAGATGTTATCGAAGCTCACTGTTTCACCAGCTTCTGCATCTACCTTCTCAATGTAGATTTCTTGTCCTTCTTCAACTTTAACTTGTTTACCACCAGTTTCAATAATTGCGTACATTCTCTGCACCTCCTCATAGACTCAGACTCGCCATCCTAGGTAGGAAGAATAATTCCTTTAAAAAACCTATTCTGTGCGGTTGTAGTTGTTTGGGTGCGACCAAATAACTAACAAGCGAAATTGTATCATAATGAATAGACTTATGTCAATTGGTCTTTAAGTGTTCCAATCGCTTACCTGCCTCTTCTAACGTCCCTAGAAAGCGGATAAGCGCTCCCGTTACTAGCCGTTTATTCGGATACAGAAGAATCCTTACACCTAACGCACTCTCTAAGTGCTTTACATGTTTACCGTTCGAACCAGAGAAAACGGATAAGATTGATGCAGGAAGTTCAACAACAATTGCTTCATGCTCTGTTCCTTTGTACTCCCAGAGCTGTCGTTCTAACTCAAAAGCCTGAGCTTCATTAGAGAGAACTACACCTTTACCTTGGCATGTTGGGCATGGCTTAGACAACGTATCCTGTAAGTTTTGTCTCACTTTTTTTCGAGTCATCTCCACTAGTCCTAAGCCGGTAATACCGACGACATTTGTTTTCGTGCGATCCTTCTTTAATTCATTTCGTAACAATCGCACGATCAAATCTCGATCTTCTTCACGACGCATATCGATAAAATCAATGATTACCATACCGGCAATATCTCGTAAGCGCAATTGTCTAACAATTTCCCTTGCCGCCTCTTTATTCGTTTGCCATATCGTTTCATTAAAGTCATTCTTCCCTGTGAATTTCCCTGTATTTACATCAATTACTGTTAAAGCCTCCGTTTGATCAATCGTAATGTATGCTCCACTTTTCATCCACACTTGCCTTTTTAAAGCTTTTTGAAGTTCTTTTTCAATGTGATAGGCTGTGAAAATCGCTTCTTTCTTTTTATAGAGTGTTATTTGGCTCTCACCATTTGAGTAGGAGGACAACCATTCCTTCATTCGCTGGTATTCATCAAAATCATCTAGAACGATCTCTTGAAGACCTTCAAACATATGATCACGAACGATACGTTCCGTTAATGTAACATCCTGATAAAGGAGGCGATTAGACGGTTTTTCTTCGATTCTTTTCTGTAATTGTGCCCATTTCCGTCGTTGATAATGTAATTCTTGCGTAACTTCAGTAGCTGAACGTCCCTCACACGATGTGCGAATAATTAAGCCTTCTTGATCTATGGTTAGTTCTTCCCCAAACGTACGCCACCTTTCGCGCTCCGTTTCTGATGAAAAACGTCTAGAAACACCTATGTAATTTCCATTCGGCATATAAATCATATAGTGTCCTGGAAAGGAAATAATTCCAGTTAACCGTGGCCCTTTAGAACCAAATGCTTCTTTTGTCACTTGAACGACTAATTCTTCTCCTTCATGTACAAATTGAGAAACAGAGCACTGCTTTTTCTTCTCTTCATCTTCAGCATCTGAATGATATGAAAGAAGGTCATCTCGATACAAAAAACCATGTTTGTCACGTCCAATATCAACAAATGCTGCTTGCATACCAGGTAACACTTTCACGACTCGGCCAAGATACACATTATGGACAATTCGCTCCTCGCCTGTTCGCTCAATCATCAACTCAGTCACACGACCATCTTCAATCAGTGCTGCCCGCTTTTCCCTTGTGGCTAAATTAAATACAATCTTTTTCACGATGAAACAAGCCCCTTTTCTACTTCCTTACCTTATTGTACACGATTGTTGGACAAAGAGGGAGCTATAGTCAGAATTGGGCCGGTTTAAGGTCACAAATCCGATGATGAATTCGTTTCCGGTCTAAATAAGCTATTCTAATGATCTCTTCATGTAGTTGAACATGCTTTCCAATCGCCGGATCAAAATAGTTATATGTAAGCGAAGACCCTCGCTTACAAAATTTAACCGCTTCTTTTACCGTTATCGAATTCGGTACGTGCACATTCGCTGACTTCGTAAATATAGGACTCGATTGTTTCCCTAATATGAATTTCATAAATGTGTAATAGCGCTGCTTCCAGTCTAAATAATGAATAATAAGAAGAAAAGTAATTATCATCCATAAATGAAGTGAGAAATAGATAACCGATGCAATGAAACACAGAACAAATAAAAAGAACAGTGATACATTTCTCATAACTGTAATCGCTTTTGCATATGGAAAACGATACATGAACAATAACTGCAAGAGCCTTCCTCCATCTAGAGGTAATATAGGCAATACGTTAAAGAGCAATATCATTATATTATGCCAAATAAATAATTGATGATCATACGTTGACCAAAAGGGGAAGGCTATAAAGTAATAGGACAGGGCCATCATCCAAAGATGCTGGATCGGCCCAGCCAAAATAACGATCAACTCTTCATGAAACGGTTTATTCGACGTATCCTCAACTTCTGCCACTCCACCAAAAGGAAGCAATTCAATTTTATAAATCGTCCATTTGAAAGAGCGGGCAGCCACAGCATGACCAAGCTCATGAATAAATACAATCGTGAATATCATAACCATCTCTTTAAAGTAACCAGTAATGAAGGCTGAGGCAATAACGATCCAAAAGAAAGGGTTGATTTTCACCTTTGTAAATAATTCTATTACAGCCCTAATCAAATGTGAGCACTTCACTTGGATTAATATATTCGTTCTCATTTTTCAATGCAAAGTAAAAAATTCCCCTCTCCGCCCCATCGATTGATTGCGCCGAACCAATTTCCGTCCCTGATTGAACATGGTCATATAATTGAACTTCAATTTCGTCAAGCATACCATAAATCGCTTCAGTTCCATCGTAATGTTCAATGACTACTTCTTTTTCTAATGAGCTACCATCAGTTTGTCCAATCGATCGTACGACTCCACTTTTGACCGACTCGATCCTAGCATGAATATCGGTTTCAATTAAAATACCTTGTCCGCTCTCTTCAAAATCCTCACGAATCGTCCCACTAGCAGGTAATGCATAAACGAACTCCACCTGTTCTTCAGGATCTCCTTGAGCAACATTTGCATCAATAGGAAGCAGTGCTAAAGGTCGGCCAAACTGTTTCTCATACCAGCTAGCAATAGCAGCAAATTGATATTCATTTTCAAATGTATGACGAACAAAATGTTCCACTCTCTCAGACTGAGGAAACTTAGATTGAAAAGCAATGCCAATTAGTAGAAAGAGAAGTCCTGCGACTAAACATCGAAAAATAAAAATATGAACCATATTTGTAGAAGGTTTGGTTTTATTTGGTCGATCAGACGATACAACGTCAACACTTTCTTGACCAAAATCATCATGCTTAGGGCTAGTCATGAACGTTTTACCACGTCGTCGTACTGTATCATCAATTACTCTTCTTCTTGACTCAATTTGTCTACGCACTTTATTCAGGTTCTTCGCCATTTTACCCCGTCCTTTTAGCACATTCTATATTGAACTATATGACTTGTCCTCTTAAGATATTCTCGAATCACAAAAAGAAACTCCGTATTGAAATAAATGTGACCTCCATTTTGCAAAGGAAACTGTTCGCTTTCTCGTTCAATACTCTGATAAGATAAAAGAATACCAATCAAATAAGAGGATACTAAAAAAGTTTGGTTTTTAACTTTTTTGGTGCCCTTATCAAGTAATGGAGGAGGGGTTTCATGGAGAAGCGTAGACTCGGCCAATCCAATTTAATCGTTAGTGAGATTGGTTTAGGCTGTATGAGCATTGGCACCAACATCACTGCAGCAAAGAAAGTGATCGAAGAGGCAATAGATCTAGGAGTCAATTACCTCGACACAGCTGATCTATATGATCAAGGTGCCAACGAAGAGATTATTGGCGAATTAATAAAAGATAATCGAAAAGATCTTATTCTTGCTACAAAAGCAGGCAATCGCTTTGAAAAAGGGAAGGATCGCTGGATGTGGGATCCTTCAAAATCACACATAAAAAGGGCGATCAAAGACAGTCTTCAACGTTTAAAGACAGACTATATTGATTTGTATCAGTTACATGGAGGAACTATTGATGATCCTATCGATGAAACAATCGAAGCTTTTGAGGAGCTAAAACAAGAAGGTCTTATAAGGGAATATGGCCTTTCGTCCATACGTCCAAATGTAATCAAGGAATATGTAAAACGTTCATCTATTGTCAGTATTATGATGCAGTATAGCTTACTTGACCGACGTCCAGAGGAATGGTTTCCATTATTAGAGCAACATGATGTCAGCGTAGTCGTTCGTGGTGCCGTGGCAAAAGGAATATTAACACCACGACCATTTTCGACATTACCTTCTAAAATACAAGCAAACGGTTATTTGTCCTACACAGCCAATGAGCTAAAGCTATTACGTGAACAGTTAGCCGATTATCCCACTTATTCAATTAATGAATTAGCCTTAAACTACGTTCTTTCGTCAAACGTAATCGCTTCAGTCGTTGCAGGTGCTAGCCGTAAGGAACAAGTAAAAGAGAATGTACAAGCCATTCGTGCAGATCTCTTACCTGCTCACATACTAGACGAATTAAAGCAGATCACAAAAAAAGACCTATACGAGCAACACCGATAACAATAATAACTCAAGTAAGGGCACTGAATAAGTTTATAAGTACTTATTCAGTGCCCTCCTCAGAGCCTCTTATTCCTAGATCTGAGCTATTAGTGCATGATATTTAATTTGTATTTTTGTTTTATAATGATGTACTTGTTACTCTCGCTTGATCAAGTAATATTTCACGGACTACTTGACTAATTTCGGGCATAATAATACGTTCCATTGCCAACTTCACAGCTCCTGTTGCACCAGGCATCGAGAAAATAGCCTTACCATCTCTCACACCAGCAACAGCTCGGCTAAGAATCGCTGCCGTCCCTACTTCTTCAGCAAAGCTTAAATGACGAAAAAGCTCGCCAAATCCCGGCATTTCTTTGTCTAAACTATCACGAACCGCTTCATGTGTCGTATCATTTAGACCAATTCCTGTACCACCCGTAATGAGAATGGCATCAATATCAGCGCGAATAGCAGCTATCTTGATCCAATGCTGAATATGACTGTAATCATAGCCGACCATTTGATACTCCGTAACAGAATGACCTTCTTTTTCTAACATCGAGCGAATAAGCTGACCATTCTGATCATCCTCATACGCTGAAACATTTGATACTGTTAAAACCATACAACGAATTGATTTAGTTGATTCATCCAGGTGCTCATCAAGAGTCATAGATTAATGTTCCTCCCTCACATTTCTTTCTACACATAAGCATATCATAGCTTTTTTAGACTTTGGTTTAAATGACTGAGATAATGCTTCTCATGTTCAAAAAGCGAAGAATATTAAGTCGTAGTCAGCTGACGATCATATAGACGAATTATTCAATCATAATCTAGAAAATTGCGAACAAATGAACATTTTTATACTTTAACAACCTTTCTTTTAGCCAGTTTCGGCTCACCACTCCATCAGAGAGTAACTTTAAGAAAAACACACTGCTTTTCTTGGTTTCATCGTGCCGTTTTACAAGTCCATTAAAAAAGTGAAAATCGGAGGCCACTGAAAAAGTTTGGTTTTAACTTTTTCAGTGGCTTTGAAAATCGCACTTGTTCAGTGGCCTCATGAAAAACAAAGGTGAGACCCCGCAGTGCGTAGCACAAGGAGTCTCACCAGCTTCCCGTGGAAAGCGAAGTATATTTCAGGAGCGTTATTTGTACCACTGTGTATTTGTTCGGTTTCTCATTTAAAAAACACTTTTGATCCATCCTCTAGCAACGAGCGAAGCCATTGCTAGTCAAATACTTCATTTTAGGTTATCTCACACTAAAAAATTGCTTAAGCTTCGCCATTACTCCTTTTGAGTCATCTAGAGACATAAGTGGGACGGTCTCACCAAGAATTCTCCGTGCAATGTTTCGGTAAGCAATCGATGCCTTACTTGTTGTTTGAAGTGCGATCGGTTCGCCTTTATTCGAACACTTTATGACTTCATCATCATCAACAACGATACCTATCAAATCAATGGATAGGATCGAGGCAATTTCATCAACATCGAGCATCTCACCATTTTTCATCATATGGGAGCGAATACGGTTGACAATCAGACGAGGGGGTTCAATATCCTCTTCTTTTTCTAATAAACCTATAATTCGATCCGCATCTCGTACAGCAGATAGCTCTGGTGTTGTTACAACAATAGCACGATCAGCCCCAGAAATTGCATTACGAAACCCTTGTTCAATTCCTGCAGGACAGTCGATAATGACATAATCATATTCTTGCTTTAGTTCCAGTATGACCTTCTTTAATTGTTCAGGCTCAATGTCTGTTTTATCTTTTGTTTGAGCAGCTGGCAGTAATGATAAACAATCAAAACGCTTGTCCTTAATTAAAGCCTGCTTCAACTTACAACGCTCTTCAATGACATCAACCAAGTCATAAATAATGCGGTTTTCTAAGCCCATAATAACATCCAAATTCCGAAGGCCAATATCTGTATCTACTAAACAAACCTTCTTACCTGTTAGTGCAAGAGCAGTTCCTAAATTTGCGGATGTCGTTGTCTTTCCAACTCCACCTTTACCACTTGTAATGACGATCGCCTCTCCCACGTTCATAACCCCTTTCTTCCTATTCCATTACCTGATCTACATACTTGCTTAGATGCCGGTGTGTATGAACAAGTTGCTGCACCCTACCAATTTGTAAAGACTGTGTCTTGTGGTCAATATATGCAGATGACATAATCGCTTCCTCTGCTGATTCGAATAGTTTGATTTTGTCTGCAATTTTTAACTGAGAAGGATTAAGAACAGCCGCAGAAATAACTGCATCCTCATTTCCGTTTACTCCCGCATGTGCTATTCCACGAAGTGCTCCCATTATATAAATACTACCAGATGCTTGTAGCTTCCCGCCAGGATTTACATCACCAATGAGTAGAATGTCTCCATCAACATTAATAACTTGTCCTGAACGAACAATACTTGTGAGAGTTATCGTTTGATTTTTACGTTGAATCGTCTGAGCGTCTTCATTGGACAAAACGTGTGAATAAAATCCTTCAATTGCCAATTTACGTCCATTCGTAATAATCGATTCTATTTCTCCCTTTTGCTCTTGTTGTAAATAACGGTATCCACTTTCAACCTTTACGAGCAAATCAGGTCCGTCTGAAAGTTGGTAATGCTTCGATGAAAGCTTGTCCTTTAACTCCTCTATTAAAAGGTCATAGGAACAGAGATCATCTAACAAAAATACCAACCCTTCTTTTGTTCCTTTAATCGTAACATGTTGCTTCTTCGGAACCATTACTGTGTTCACCTCTGTCTCACTCACCTTTTGTCACTATTCACCATTATGAGTTTTATATATAAGAGAGATACGAAATTGTGCTAATGAAAGGATCGTTCCCCACACAACAACGCAATGATATAAATGTCAATAATGATACATTCCACATAAAATGAGAATTTTCCTCTTTTCTTTCAGACTTTCTTTTTTGCTACTTATTTCAACGATTTCTAACCATCTCCTGCTTTAGTACATATTGCATAAGCTTCAGAAATGGAAAATAAATTAAAATAGCAAAAGCTGTATTTAATACAACGCTGGTTAACACGCGCTCTTGCAGAAATACGCGATGTTCTATATCAGCTAGTCCAATTAATGCATACAAGCCATATTGATAATATTCAAAGAACACTAAAGCGGCAATAATGATCGCCAATTGTACGAGAAACATATCTTGAACTCTTTTATATGGAAATACAAAAAAGTACCCAATTAAAGCAAAACTGAATAAATAGGCCCCCAATAATTGGGTGTAGACGACATCGTATATAGCTCCAACAATAAGTCCATATACTAAGCTAACAGGTCGAGTAAAATGAATCCCAATTAAAATAATAAATACGATCATAAAGCGCGGTACAAACACATACGACCATTCATGATGATGAGGAACAAATAATTGAAAGAGTGTACCTTCGATCACAAAGAAAAAAAACACAATGAGAGGGATATAAGCTCGACTCACTCGTTTTCCTCCTCTAACAATTCAGGATCAAGAGTTCTACTAGTCCGTTCAACGACATAGACATAATCTAGTGAATAGAAATCAGCAGTCGGTTTAATATAGGCATTTTGTGTTAAACCATATTCATCTGGTTCTACACTAACCACTTCGCCAATTAATAGCCCGCTTGGATATACCCCACCCTTACCAGTAGTCGTCACCATTTCCTCTTCCTCAATCTCTGCTTCTAAATCAATCTTACGCATGATTAACAGACCTCGATCTTCATCGTACCCTTCAATAAAACCGTTAATCGTTTGATCTGAGGAAATCATTGCAGATACACGATTTGTTCGGTCATTATCACTTAACAATTGGACTCGTGAGGAGAATTCACTTACTTGTTGAACCTTTCCAATTAATCCGCCGGTTGAATCAATCACACCCATATTCGCTTCGATACCATGCTCTGAACCTTTGTTCAATCCGATGAATTCGGTCCAACGATCTGGGTTTCGATGAATGACAACAGCTGAACGAATTAAATAGTCATCTAAGCTTTCCTCAAGCTCTAACATATCCTTTAACGTTTCGTTTTCATTCCGTAATGTATTGCGTTCAATGGAAATTTGCGCATACTCATCTAATCTAGCTTTCAATAATTTGTTTTCTTCATAGACTTGTCTCATATCTTGAACATTTTCAAAGAAACCCGCAATCATGTATGCGGGTTTCATGAAAGCTGTCTGTACCCAAGCAACAGAGTCTCTTATCACTTGCTCCGGACCGGATACGGCTTCGCGATCGCGCATAGAGTATCCAATCAAACCAACTAAAATAATAATACTGACAAGAAGGACAATGAGCTTTTTATTTGAGAAGAAGGAGGACATCCCTGTCACCTACTTACAATTTTCGATCTGATCGTGATGTAATGCCATTCTTCGAGCGGAACAAGTGTATATTTTCCAACGCTCGACCTGTACCAATAGCCACACAATCAAGCGGGTTTTCAGCAACTACAACTGGCATATTGGTCTCTTCACTTAACGCACGATCTAAATTACGCAATAGCGCACCACCGCCTGTTAGTACGATGCCACGATCCATAATATCGGCAGCAAGCTCAGGTGGTGATTGTTCTAATGTGTTCTTAACCGATTCAATAATCGTTGTAACTGTATCCGATAATGCTGCAGAGATTTCGTCCGCTGTCACTGTAATTGTTTTCGGTAAACCCGTTAATAAATCACGACCACGAATATCCATATCATCTACACCTTCAGAATCACCAGCTGAACCAACCTCGACTTTTAGTGATTCTGCCGTTCGTTCACCAATCATTAAATTATACGTTTTCTTAACGTATTGGATAATAGCATCATCCATTTCGTCACCAGCAACTCGAATGGATTGACTTGTCACAATACCACCTAATGAAATGATCGCTACTTCAGTAGTACCTCCACCAATGTCAACAACCATACTGCCCGTCGGCTCCCAAACAGGCAGCTCAGCACCAATTGCAGCAGCAAATGGCTCTTCTAATGTATATGCTTCTTTCGCTCCCGCTTGCTTCGTTGCATCTTCAACCGCACGCTTTTCGACGGCTGTAATACCTGATGGAACACAAACCATCACAGATGGTTTACGAGTAAATAGTGAACGAGTTTTCAATGCTTGACGAATAAAATACTTCAGCATCGTTGCCGTCGTATCGAAATCAGCAATAACCCCATCCTTCATTGGTCGAACCGCTACAATATTACCAGGCGTACGTCCGATCATATTCTTTGCATCATTTCCAACTGCCTCAATTGATCCAGTATCTGTGCGCAGAGCAACAACAGACGGCTCCCTCACAACAATTCCCTTACCTTTTGCATAAACAAGTGTATTAGCTGTCCCTAAATCTATACCTATATCTCTTGAAAAACCACCAAACATCTATGTATCTCCCTTCAATCATATCCAAAATCGTACGATTCATTATATCGAATGTTTACGAAAAAAAATAGCTTCAGTTCCCCGAGTTCTAAAAAAAGTCATAAGCTTACACTTACCATTCTCTATGTTACCACTCTTATCTCTCCTGCGCTATCCTCAAAACGGACGATATTTCAATTATTTTAAACGTAACCCTTCTCCTTAAGACTGATAAATCGTTGATCACCGATAATAATATGATCTAACAATTCAATCCCTAATACTTTTCCCGAATCGGCCAACCTCTTTGTTACATCAATATCTTCACGGCTTGGTGTTGGATCGTAGGGTCGATTATATGCGCCTTGTGAAAGAAGCAACACAGGTTTCATCAATCTCCCTCAGAACCGTACGTACACCTTTCAATGTATACGGCTCGCCGATTGATTCTATTCACATTTTCATTAAAGGTCTCTAAGTTTCAAAAATGTATATCCAACTTCTGTCCCATCCTTCTGTTTGTCCCAAATCATCAATCGACCTTGGCCATTTCTCTTCATTCTTAATGCAACCTTTCTTGAAGTACTTCTCCTTTTGCAGGCGATTGTCTTAACGAAACTTCCCTCAGCATAATAATACAGCAGTCGTAGCAGCGATCGATTAGAAGCAAGCTTGTAATAAGAAGTCATACGAAGCAATTCAGCATTAAAGATTTGAATAATACTTGATTCTGATTTGTTAAGAAGGCTAGGTCGATGAAAAATTTTCTTCTGTTCAACATCTCCATATCCTATTTTCCGAATCATTTGTTTCATCTCAATATAAGGAATTTGTAACGAAATAAAAGTCTGATCTCTACTAGCATCTCTCTTTACAACAATATCATACTGAAGAAATCTCGATAAGTTGCTCATATGACTAATATTCGTCTCAATACCCTTACTTACTGAATACAATTGGTTCATATGTTTTACTATGGTTAGCGCATCAAACTTCCTCCCAGAAACACCCATTCTAAAATGCTCGTTACAGCGAACATAATAGATCGCCCTTTTCATGCTTGTCCGAATTTGCTGAACAGCAAAATCAACCTGTTTCAGAAATATGCTTATACATATGCTTCGAACCATTTTTTTATCCGTAAAATCGTTCGCATGCTCCTTTTCCCATCGTTGCTCAATCGCTATAAGATCAATGATGAATGTAATAAAGCGTTCATCATCAATCTTACGAGAAAGGAAATTTGTTAACTGCGTGCTAAGCTCGACATCATTTAATCGAATAGCTCCTTCCACACACCACGTTACTTTCACAAATGTTTTTTGCAAATAAGACAATGCATCATGCTCATGTTCTGCTACAAACATATTCTTTTGCTCCAATGATGGATAAATATGAACCAAAATGAGTTTTAGGACATCAGCTAGTAACGGATAAATCGTATGAATATACTTACTATTTGTCAATTTCCCTTGTTTTAAAGTATTAATAAGCTCGTCCAGCATATGTGTCGATATGTGATGCTTGTATCGTTTTTGTGAAAGGACTTCTTCCCATAGTGAACGCTTATACAATAATCTATAGCAATCAACAATTTTACGACCTTTTCGTGAAGCATTGTGAATGACGTCTAGCTGTTGCAATGGATCTTTTGCCAACTTCATGACTCCTTCCATTTAGACGTTTATCATCAATCTTTCTCCCTTTCCCATGCCAAACTCATTACAAGCAGACTTTGAGTACTACGGAGAATCCGTTACCTTATGCTAATATGGAAGCACTTAGGCAATCCCTGAATTATATGCTACATTAGTTTCGTAATGGTTAGGTACCCTGTTCGACGTTTTTCTCGACTCGAGAATAGTAAGATAGACTTTGCTATAGCTCATGTTCAGGTGATACATGGCTATTCCATCTTCATTGCCATATAACGATCGTAGACAATGGTGCACCCTACACCCTTCCGTCTAGGATTCAAGCAGTCTAGCCTTTACCATACATTACTTGGCCTGAAGAACGGACTCGACTAGATCGTTTTGCCGTCTCTTCTCCTTTTCCCATCATGCTATTGTCCCTTATTTCGTTTCCTCATAAGGTGAGAGGGTAGCCATAGAATCACGCAAAGAATTCTAAATCAATAGATTACTAATGAGGCATATCGTACAGGCGCACACCTGATGGGTGGTTATGCAAGCATATTATAGAAGCTGCTGAGCGTTTAAACGCTTCTTTGAACACCTCTCTTGGGTGCACAATGCTTGCATTCAAGCTACCAATGAAGACCGTTTTACGGAGGAGTACTTCGTTCTTAGTATTAAGGTAGAGACAATCAAAATGCTCTTGTTGAAGAAATCGCATATCTTCCATGACATAATTAGCGACATCTTCAGGAGAACGAATGACATATCGCTCTTCAGTCTTTAAGCAATGAATTCGTCGTCCAAGCTCGATGGCAGCTGCTAGTTCCACTGCCTTCGCTTCACCAATCCCATTAATAAGGCAAAGTTCTTCAATAGCGGCATCTTTTAATTGGACGAGACCATCAAATGAAGTAAGAACTCGCTGTGCTAATTGGAGTACGGATTCATTCTTCGTACCATTACGTAATAATATCGCAATAATCTCTTGATTAGATAGTGAACAAGGACCTAACTTTATCATTCGTTCTCGAGGTCTTTCTTGCCGAGGAACATCTTTGATTAGTAAGGTTGATGGGGGCAAATGGGAACACTCCTCTCAAATATTAGGCTGTCCCTTTGAAGGATGCGTTCGATTATTTTTTTAGGAGGGGAGTGATCGAAAAGGATTGTAATGCGCGTATCGTTTTGGCTAGCGGTAACCCCATTACTGTATAATAGTCACCTTCTATACGTTGCACAAAATAAGCTCCTAAACCTTGAATTCCGTAAGCGCCTGCTTTGTCAAATGGTTCACCACTTGTGATATACCACTCGATTTCTTTTCGGTTCAGCGGATAAAATGTCACATCGGTCTTATCAAAAAACGTCGTCACCATATCACGAGAATATATTGATACACCTGTATAGACTTGATGAGTTATTCCTGATAATTGAGTAAGCATTCTCTTAGCATCTTCTGCACTAGTTGGTTTACCCAGTATGCTTCCTCTGTCAGAAACAACCGTGTCAGCTCCTAATACAACATCTTGCTCGTATCGCCTCCAAACATCTTCTGCTTTTTGTTCGGCCAATTGCATCACAAATTCATGTGGTGGCAATGGATCTACAACTTTCTCTTCTTTTTCACTTGCTTTCACAATAAATGAAAGCTTCATCTGCTCTAGGAGTTCTTGTCGCCTCGGGGAACGTGAGGCTAAAATGAATGGCTTCATGAAGGGTCACCTCGACAATTGTTTTACTCTATTGTACAAGGTATTAATAAGAATACCAAATTATGTGAGAACAAACAATAAAAAATCGCTGAGAGTAACTGATTTCTTTCATAAAATAAAACACGCAGTAGCTTCCTATCTAAGCACTACGTGTTAACAATTTTATGATGTTATTATCCTCATATAATATTATATGCTAGATTAGTATCATCTATCTCATTGCTTGAATAAGTTCCTCATACGTTGTAATTGACTCTAGCAACGTTTGTTGGCCGTTCCATAGTTTCTCTTCATCGGCAGCATTTGTAAAATCCTTCAAATGATCCTTCGCTGTTATTAACTGATCACCGATCGTTAGAGCTAAAGGCTGTACCTCCTCGTTTAATTGAGCAAAAGCTTGATTCCGTTCCTCTTGTAGCGAATCAATTGATGCTGACAACTGCTCTATTCTCTCATTCGTAATCATCGTTCCCCCGTTCAGACCATCAATCGATAACTGCACCATATCGTAATAAAGGGTCAATGCATTTGTAAACCATTCATACACCTCTTGTGCTTGTCCGGTTATATGATCTCCTTCTACCCGATATGATTTCAAATACGTATCTTGACCATATCCTTCATAAATTTCGTTTATTTTCGTTGCTTGAGCACGATCTCCTGCAACCCCAATAAACATATAGATAGGATCAGTACTAGTCGTTATCGTTGCAGCAAATCCTTGTTCTTGAATGGATTGCACACTTTTTTCAGCTTGGTCCAATTCCGTAAATGCTGCGCCTTGTACCACTTCAATCGCTAAATTAGGCATTCCTTCTTTCTCCTCAGAGAAGGTTGGAACAGCACCTGTTGACTGTTCTGACATCTGTGAAACATTCATATCATTTCCTGTAAACATATTTAAAATGACAAGACCGAGGCTTACACCAACGATGATCGCAGATCCTAGTGCAGCAACTAGCATATAAGGGAACGTTTTGGATTGAGAGTGGGGCTTTTTCTTTCTTTTATATGGAATTTTCGGACTTTTCTCGCGATTCCCATCATCCCAATAAGGCTGCTCATTTCGCTGACGTACCTCCTGCTTTTCTCCAAAATCAATGACATTATCTGGGGGCGGAATAAAGGCATATTGGTTATCTTCTTTTTCGTTTGTAGCTGCGACTGTCCTTTCTTGAACATGATGTTCTTTACCGTTTAGACGTACAGAGATTGACCGCTTCTTTTGCTCCAACTTTCTTGCACCCCTTCCTATCATTTGATTAACAGTTATAATTCATTCTATTAATATAATCGAATTGATAGAACTATAATTTAAAATATTTATTGTGATCAGAGAAATATATCGTATGCTTATCGTTTATGTTAAGAGTTTTTTACACAAACAGAGCTAAAACGGATAATCCAAAATAATTGATATACAATTCTAATAGTGAAGAACCGTAAAAATAAGCTAAGATTGTTCCGATTACAATGAATGGTCCAAATGGAAAAGGCTGTCCTTTTTTCACCTTTCCTACTAACATTCCTATTATACCAATGATTGCCCCGATTAAACACGAAAAGAAAAAAGCTACTAATACTTGCTGCCAGCCAAGGACCATACCTATAACACCAAAAAGTTTCACATCCCCTCCTCCCATTCCACCTCTACTAGCGATTGCAATAATCCAAAGCAATAGGAAACCTATTATCCCACCTAAAAGAGGACTCCAATCCGAAGTCAGCGGAGCAATCGTATATCGCAAAATAATGAAAAGAGGAAAGAAAAATAGAAGCACTTGATCTGGAATAATCATATAGCTAATATCACTTACTACTACAATCATGAGAAGGGAAATAAATAAAAGAGCCACAAAAATTTCAGGAGTTAAATGAAAATTCCAATAAGCCAATACAAACAAGAAGCCCGTTAATCCTTCAATAATTGGATAAAGCGATGATATACGTTGCCTACACATTCGGCAACGTCCTTTCGTAAACAAAAAGGAAAACAGAGGAATTAAATCAACAATGATTAAAGGACGTTCACACGTTGGACAATGTGAACGAGGGCTCATGATCGATTCCTTCTTCGGAACACGTAATCCAACAACATTAACAAACGAACCTACCACCATTCCTAGCAGAATCAAGTAACTCATTATTACGATATTCATAGTGTATGTACCTCAAATAATTTTAATTAGGAAACTTTTTACTTGTTACTCTAAAATATTTGTTTGAATTATTACTAAAAAGGAAAAGAGTTAGTCATTCTTTACGAATGGGAGGAAAGGAAAAACGCGAGTTGTATACAATACAGATTCATTTCACGTCACAAAGTGTGACCATTACTGAGGATTCAATTGATGTGATGCTCATACGTTTACATTTAACTTACTATTTTTATTTTATTCTATTATAGAAAGTAATTACAAGCAATATGAGGCCCGATCATATTAGTTATAGAGAGCTTTTTCAACTTTAAGAAGAGGCTGGGACAAAGTGGTTTAACTAAAAGACACGCCGAACAATGATAGATGGTGGACGTAAACCGCTCCTGAAATATACTTCGCTACGTTCATCTTTTGTTCGGGTTTCCAGATAGACACTTTAGTTATGTCCCAGCCTCTGTCCCTTCACCTTTCCATTAACCATTTTCTTACTTCAGCTATGAAGTACAATGAACCACATATGATTAATAAGCTGTTATTATCTACGTCTTTTTCTCTTTCTAGAACGGCTTTTTTCCAATCGTCTTCAGCACGCACATCTCTGCCCATTAATGCAAATGGCTCGTACAAATCCTCTGAACTCGACGCACGAGGAAAAGGAAACGTTGTGAACGTCACATGCATTTGTTCATGAATGAATGGCTTCATTAACGATGTAACATCCTTTTCCTTTGTCATAGCAACAACCATATAACATGTATAGCCTGCATAGTGCTGTTTTAGCGTTTCTGCCAAAGCACGAAATCCTTCTTGATTATGTGCTCCATCCAATATAATCGTTGGATTCTGTTGAATGACCTCGAACCTACCAATCCATGAGGCCGACCTCATTCCGTCCATGATTTCTTGTTCACCAACCGGAAATCCTTTGTCCATTAACCGTTCAATGACTTGTATGGCAACAGCAGCATTATCACGCTGATGAGGACCTTTTAACTGAATCGTGATATCACGTTGACTTTTTCCACTATATTGGATCTGTTGATCGACTGGTGAGCTGTTAATCATCGCAACTGTAAAATGCTCTCCTAGCTCATAATACTTCGCTTCCTTGTCTTTTGCGATTCTTTTTATGACCTTTTTCGCTTCTTCCTGTTTCACACCTGAAACGATCATTCCTGCTTTTTTAATAATTCCTGCTTTTTCTGCAGCGATTTCTTCTAACGTATGACCAAGTACGTGCATATGATCATATCCAATGGATGTGATCACTGAGATGAGTGGTTTCACAACGTTCGTAGAGTCGAGCCTTCCACCTAATCCTACTTCTAGTAATACAAGATCCGTATGAACTCGTTCAGCAAAATAGACAAAGGCTATTAATGTAATCACTTCAAATTCAGTTGGTTGATCATCTGTTTTTGTGACTAACTCTTCGACAAAAGCTTTTACTTTATTCGTACAATAAACAAGATCCTCTTCAGATATCGGCTTCCCATTCATGGCAATTCGCTCTTCAAACCGTTCAATGAATGGCGAAGTGAATGTTCCAACGTTATATCCAGCCTTTTCATACACATGACGCATGAAACTAACGGTTGATCCTTTCCCGTTCGTTCCAGCCACATGAACGATTTGAAGATTTCTTTCTGGATGATCTAACTTCTCCAATAGCCATTCCATCCGCTCTAACCCTGGCCGAACACCAAATTGTAACAGCCCATGTATCCACTTAATCGCTTCTTCTCCTGTTTTCATTCAAGTCATCCTCCCAATGGCGCCTAGCAGAAAGCTTCCTGATAACGATAATATCTTTTTTAGAAAAAGGGATCGCACAACTATACTAGTCAAGACAAAGAGAGCATTGAAAACGTTCGTTTCTTCCTCTTTTTTGAAATCCTTTAAGCAGTGTGCGAAACCGTCATCCATTTTAAAAAGCTTGATACGATTGAGTTTCTCGTATCAAGCGGGTAACAAGTGAAGCCATTGCTAGTAACTCAAAGGCACTGAAAAAGATCGTTTTAATTCTTTCAGTGGTCTCATGACATCACCTTCTCACCTTAAATGATGATTAATCCTTCAATTCCGAAATACGTAATCGCACAGCAGCACGCTTTGCTTCATAATCTTCCTTCTTAGCCTTTTCCTCTTCAATCACTTTCTCAGGTGCTTTAGCTAAAAAGCCTTGGTTGTTCAATTTCTTTTCTACTCGTTCAACTTCTTTATCGAGTTTTTGCAGCTCTTTTTCTAAACGAGCGATTTCGGCATCCAAGTCAAGTAAACCAGCTAACGGCAGGTACAATTCTACTCCCGTTAACACTTGTGACATAGATTTCTCTGGAGCAGATAAGCCAACAGCCATCGTTAATGTTTCAGGATTACAGAACTTCTCAATATAGCTCTTTCCACGATTTAGTTGGTCCATCACTTCATCTGTTGAAGCATGAATAAGAAGCTCAATTTGCTTACTCATTGGAACATTTAGTTCCGCTCGTGTATTACGTACAGAACGGATAATATCTTTTAATAAGTCCATATCCTTTACAGCTTCATCAAAGATCCATTCATCCTTCTTAACAGGCCAAGAACTAACGGTTATAGATTTACCTTTGTGTGGTAGATGTTGCCATATTTCCTCGGTAATAAATGGCATCATCGGATGTAATAATCGCATCGTCTCATCTAAAACATACGCTAATACGGAACGAGTCGTATGCTTGGCTGCTTCATCCTCTCCGTATAATGGTAGCTTCGCCATTTCAATATACCAGTCACAGAAATCATCCCAAATAAAGTTGTAGAGAATTCGGCCCACTTCACCAAATTCATACGCGTCCATTAAACGAGTCACGTCACCAATCGTATGTTGAAGTCGAGTTAGAATCCATTTATCAGCAATTGATTTTTTACCTGTTAGATCAATATCCTCAACTTTTAACCCTTCCATATTCATTAAAGCAAAGCGAGAGGCGTTCCATATTTTGTTGCCGAAATTCCACGTTGATTCAACCTTTTCCCAATAAAAACGCAAATCATTTCCCGGGGAACTGCCTGTCGATAGGAAAAACCTTAATGAATCAGCCCCGTATTTTTCGATAACGTCCATCGGATCGACACCATTCCCTAACGACTTACTCATCTTTCGACCTTCTGAATCTCGTACAAGCCCATGGATTAATACATTCTCAAATGGTTTCTTATCCGTAAATTCTAACCCTTGGAAGATCATACGAGAGACCCAAAAGAAAATAATATCGTAGCCTGTCACAAGGGCGTTGGTTGAATAATAACGGTTATAGTCATTTGAGTCTTCATCAGGCCAACCCATTGTCGAGAATGGCCAGAGCGCAGAGCTGAACCATGTATCTAATACATCTTCATCTTGATCCCAATTTTCACTATCCTCAGGTGCTTCATGTCCAACGTGCACCTCTTCTGTTTCTTTGTGATACCAAGCCGGAATTCGATGCCCCCACCAAAGTTGACGTGAAATACACCAATCACGAATATTTTCCATCCAACGTAAGTACGTTTTCTCAAAACGATTTGGCACAAAGTTCACTTTGTCCTCTTCAGACTGTTGCAAATCGATTGCAGCATCAGCTAATGGTTGCATTTTCACAAACCATTGCGTCGACAAATACGGCTCAACAACCGCACCGCTTCGCTCTGAATGGCCAACCGAATGCATATGCTCTTCAATTTTGAAAAGAACGCCTTGCTCCTGCAAATCACGAACAAGCTGCTTACGACATTCAAAGCGGTCAAGACCTTGATACTGACCAGCATTTTCATTCATCGTTCCATCTTCATTCATGACGAGAATACGTTCTAAGTCATGACGATTGCCAATTTCAAAGTCATTCGGATCATGAGCGGGTGTAATTTTCACTGCACCAGAGCCAAATTCCATATCGACATAATCATCGGCGACAATTGGAATCTCCCTACCTGTAATCGGAAGCGTCGCCGTCTGACCAATAAGGTGTTTATAACGTTCATCTTCTGGATGAACAGCAACTGCTGTATCACCAAGCATCGTTTCAGGTCGTGTCGTCGCTACCTCAATCGAACCTGACCCTTCTGTTAATGGATAACTCATATGATAGAAGGCACCTTGAACATCTTTATAAATAACTTCAATATCTGATAAGGCGGTTCTCGTTTGCGGATCCCAGTTAATAATATATTCTCCACGATAGATTAACCCTTTTTCGTACAATGAAACGAAAACTTCTCGGACAGCCTTGGAAAGTCCTTCATCAAGCGTAAAACGTTCACGTGAATAATCAAGTGAAAGACCTAGCTTCGCCCACTGATTACGGATAAACGTCGCATATTCTTCCTTCCATTCCCATGATTTCTCTAAAAAGGCTTCACGACCAAGCTCATAACGGCTTGTCCCTTGTTCCTTTAGCTTCGCTTCAACCTTTGCCTGTGTGGCAATCCCCGCATGATCCATTCCAGGTAACCATAACGTATCATAGCCTTGCATTCGCTTCATACGAACTAATATATCTTGTAAAGTCGTATCCCATGCATGTCCTAAGTGTAGCTTACCTGTTACATTCGGTGGAGGAATGACAATTGAGTAAGATTCCTTATCTTCTCCTCCTGTTGCTTCAAAGAATTTCCCTTCAAGCCAATAAGAATACCATTTCGCTTCGGTTTCCTGTGGATTGTATTTCGTCGGCATTGAATGTTCTTGATTTTCCATATACACTTACCTCCAACCTTTTTCTATGTAGCTTATACTGAGAAAGCAAAGTGAGCTGAATCAGCATAAAAAAACTCCCTCATCCAAAGGACGAAGAGAGTTTGATTTCGCGGTACCACCTTTGTTTGTAGTCAAAAAACTACACACCTCAAACTGTTAACGGTCAGCTCCGGCTAGCCTACATTTACTTTCAGCATAGCAGCTCCTAGGCGACATTCAACTCATACATCTTAAGAAATCTCACAGCTATTGATTTCTCTCTCTGAAAGGTTCTGAGCTTACTCTTCCTATTCTTTGCAATCATTATATGTGATTATATTTTAGTTGATCTGTTTGTCTACGTCAAGAACAGCTCGATCCACATTATTACTTTCCTATACATCTTAATCACCCAAAGGAAACAAACCACATAATGTAGTAGTATGAGAAAGCTAGAAAGTGGGATGACCATGTTCAATAAACGATACCAACCGTATAAGCCTCCTTACCCTGGACGACCGAATTGGTGGTTAAAATGCAAGCTCATGTTTATGCAAATATTAGTTCCACTCATTATTTTCCAGCTCATTCGAACCTTATTATTTCCAACAACATTCGATGTCATTTTACTAACAATGATGATTGTCTTTTATTGTTCATTAAAGATGAAATTATTTTAGCATAACGCAAATAACGATAGACACAGAAAAGATCACCTTCTTTTCTGTGCCATTTTGTTAAATGAATCACTGCTTTTCTTCATCTGGAACGATGATCAACTTTTGTGTGATTCGCTGCACTCGGCGCATCGACATTAATCGTTTTTCTAAACGTTGAACGTGTTCTAGCTCTTTCATCGATCGATGTGAATGCACATAAGCTTCCACTGCAAAAGCAATCGGCTCTGGAAAGTTCAAATAGGCACACGTTAAGTATTTTTCTTCTTCAAGTAAAGGTAAATGTCCCTCATATCTCATAAACCAGGTCAAAATATCATCATCTGACCAGTACCCCTTTGAAAAGCTATATCGGCAAAAGCTCGCTAATTCTCGTGCTGGTGTGTCAATCGCTGCCCGTTCAAAATTCAATAACAATGGCTCATTTTCATTATTAAAAATCGCATGGGAGCGTTGCATTCTTCCATGACAAAGCACGGTTCGATACGTTTCCTTTTCTAAACATAGTTCATACCATTTCTTTAAGTGCTCCTTCGCTGTTTCAGCCATTTGATCTAACATATATGCATGCGTTAAAAACGTTAATTCAAATGGTGACATATAGGTTCTCTTTTCTGCTTGATCAGCAAATCGAGTTAATTCTAGTCTCCTAAGCTCCCATCGTTGTAATAGTTGATTATATGACTGTTCCACATTCTCTTTTAAAAAGGGCTGTGTTTTCACTGTTAGACGATGAATCGCTCCAAGCTGACTAGCTAGCCTTTCTTCCTTCGATTCTCGTGCTGTATATTCAACAGGCTCAATCCAAGGCATAACATAATAGGTGTGCTGATGTGTTGATACAGTGTATTCTCCATATTTTGTTGGTAAAACAGGAACAAGCTTGTTATAACCATGCTTCGTTAGCTTCTTTAAGGAATGTATAAATTCATCTGCCTGATGCCTTGAAATGTTTGATTCCTTTAAAGCGAACACTCCACGATTTGTAGTCACTTTTTTTATTTTTCCTAGCTCTTCAATTTCTTGTGGATATAAATCATAATAATACAAAATTGATTCGTAGCTCATGTTACAGACACCTTCTTTTTATCGATCATCTTACTCATCATACGAACTAGCTGTTTCGAAATATCCCATTCCTTCTTTACAAGCTGAAACCTTTCCTCAAACGACTCTCGATCGATCGCTCCATCTCCCACATTTATTTGCCAGTCGTTTAATTCATACGGTCTGAGCATTTCTGCAAGAATTTGAATCGATTGCTCTCTCTCAAGCTGATTGACTATTCCCTGCATTAGTTTCTTACAGGATTGCTCACCCTCTTCGACATACCAATTACGGAGGAATCGAGCTATATGTTCATATCCAACAACAGGTACTTCCATCGTACCAACCCAATATAGAACCTGGGCAACAGACCTCATTTGATCGGTGGACATCATTGGATCAAGATAAGGCAATGGGGTTGAATCTGTTAGTTCCATTAAGGCATTCGCTTTTTTCTCTCTCATTTCTCCTTCTCGGATGAGGAATTCACACTCCATTCGCCTATTTTCCTCTAAATGAGGAACATAAGAATCCCCATTTTCATAGAAGCATTTTGATACCGGTTGAGGAATAATGTTCGTCTCTGTTCTTAATCCATATTGAATGAATGAAACAATGGCTTTTGCAATGATTGGTTCTTGTCCGCTTATCGGATAGCGAGCAACCACTTCATCATGAGCCGTTATATAACCGTCTTCATGCTCAGCATATGGCTTGTGATTCCTCGTTCTTAGCATTCGATCCATTAGAATATAAGGCGTGTCACTGCAGTGATCACGCCAAGAAATATGCCATTCTAATAGTTGTTTATCTTCCCAATATCGAATTCGTTTTAAGCCTTTATCTGTTTTAATAAGCTCGTTATTAATGTACGAGACGTCTCCCCAGTTATAGTTTTCTTGTAAAAAGTCGATCAGCATGTTAAACGACCCCT
The DNA here is from genome assembly GCF_041821005.1 of Halalkalibacter sp. AB-rgal2. Classification (NCBI taxonomy): domain Bacteria; kingdom Bacillati; phylum Bacillota; class Bacilli; order Caryophanales; family Bacillaceae; genus Halalkalibacter; species Halalkalibacter sp. AB-rgal2. Next base: position 46,561 of record NZ_JBGUAV010000023.1, on the reverse strand, counting down.
TTATGATTCAACCGATATCGGAATATACAGAATCTGTCCTTCCTCTACTTGCTCTCCTTGAAGACGATTCATTCGAATCAATTGACTCATACTAATATCATAGCGTTGGGCAATCATTTCCAACGATTCATTCTCTTGAATGATACACATCTTCCACTTTGAAAATCGCTCCTCTCCCTTAGATAACATTTTCGTTAAGTAAAGAGCATTTTCCTCACGAGGCTTTTTTTCGTCGACTTCCTCAACATGACCATGATCTAATTCTTGCTCATTACTCGAAGTTGGTTGGTCGACCGTTTTTGGTTTCGCCAGCTCTTTCAATGGCGAGATGTGAATATTCATTTCCTTCTCTTGTTCAACCTCTTGCCATTCTTCTACAGGTTCTTCTAATTCATCATTAGAACGATCCACTTCTTCCACTTCTGCTTCACTAGCCAACTTGAGGTCATTTTCTGATTCACCCACGACTGAGCTGTTACTTTCTGAAGACGTTTCTTCTTCCTCCTGTAACTCATTGCCTTCCTCTTGATAAGCTTGCTCTGCAACCTGTTGTCTCACTTCCATTTCCTTTTCGATGCTTTGCTCCTTTTTCGCTTCAAACGAAAAAGCAGTCGTTGTCGCTTCCTCTTTTTCTTGCTCATCTTCCTTGACTCTATCAACTGCATCATCTTGTTTATACGTCATACCACTAATAGCAATATCAGCTGTTAACTGGATGCAACTCGGCTCAGGTAAATCGTAATCAAATGATTCAACTTGAACATAAACATCATCTAAATTTTGAATTCGATTACTTGGAATCGTTACGTCTATTGGGAAATAATGTTTAATTTCACCAACTCCGTTAGAAGACACCCTCACATCTCCTACTGATCGAAACGAAACCTGCTCTTCTAACGAACCTTGCTCAAGATCTACCTGTTCCTTTTCCGAAGAACGATATTCACCTAGCAGGCGTAACCCCCCTCGAATATAAACATGGGCATCGCGCTCTTCAATCATAATTTCGGGTTCTAATGACATCCCAATCACTTCTTCTACTTCTTCCCCTTTATTCAACCAAACGGATTCCTCAATTGAAAACGATAGTTTAGATGGATGTTCTAATGACACGCTTCATTCCTCCTTGTCATAATCATCTCGTGCACAGTATGATTCGTTCCCAGTCAGTACAATACCACTCTATGACAAGTCCCTTTCGTTTATGCTAACAAACGATATTTTTTATGAATAACCTTTTCAGAATGAAGCATTTCCAAGAAATTAATAAGCAGGTTTCTTACAGACAAACGTGTAACATACGAAGCAGATGGTACCCACAAATCCATTTCCAAATCCCATGTCTAAGCACCCATCTTATAAATTCTGAATCAAAAAAAAAGCGCATAAAAAGACCATTCATCTTTTCATGCACTCTTCTCATCTAGTTATTTTTCCAATAAAGCAAATGCCTTTCTTGCAGCTTCGATCGTCTGATCAATATCTGCTTCCGTATGCTTCGTTGATAAGAACATTCCTTCAAATTGTGAAGGTGGAAGGGAAATTCCTTGCTTCAGCATTTCTTGAAAGTAAGCAGTAAAATAGTCTAAATTAGACATTGATGCTTTTTCGAAATTCGTAACTTCTTCATCCGTAAAGAAAAAGCCAACCATCGAGCCAGCTCGATTAATTGTATGCGGTATCTCAGAGGCAGTCGCAGCTTCTGATAGACCGTCAGCTAGTCGTTTCCCCAATCGATCAAATTGAACGTAATCATCCTCCGTTAATTGCGATAGCGTTTCATAGCCCGCACACATCGCCAATGGATTCCCAGACAAGGTTCCCGCTTGATAAATCGGACCGCTCGGAGCAATCCGCTCCATTATTTCTCGTTTACCACCATAGGCACCAACAGGTAATCCACCACCGATCACTTTTCCAAGACACGTTAAGTCTGGTGTAATACCAAAGCGACCTTGAGCGCAATGATAACCGACTCGAAAGCCAGTCATCACTTCATCAAAAATTAGCAGCGTTCCATTTTCTTCTGTCATTTTTCTTAACTCTTCTAAAAATCCTTGCTGCGGAGGAACGACACCCATATTACCTGCTACAGGCTCAATAATCACACCAGCTAAATCGTCGCCAAATTGCTCAAATACATAACGAACACTTTCAAGATCATTATACGGGACGGTAATTGTATTTTTCGCTACCTCTTCTGGGACACCAGGGCTATCTGGTAGCCCTAACGTCGCTACACCGGAGCCAGCCTTAATTAATAACGAATCACCATGACCATGGTAGCAGCCTTCAAATTTCAAAATTTTACTTCTCCCTGTATAACCACGAGCTAATCTTAATGCACTCATCGTCGCTTCTGTACCTGAATTCACCATTCGAACGACTTCAATAGAAGGGACTCGTTCAATGACTAACTTCGCAAGCTTCGTTTCAAGCTCATTCGGTGCTCCAAAGCTTGTCCCTTTCTCAGCCGTTTCTTTTAATGCTGAAATGACTTGAGGGTCGGCATGACCAAGTATTAACGGACCCCATGATAACACATAATCAATGTATTCATTTCCATCCACATCATAAATACGAGTACCTTCACCTTTTTCCATAAAAACAGGATCCATTTTGACCGATTTAAAAGCCCGGACAGGACTGTTTACCCCTCCTGGCATTAACGGCTTCGCTTCTTCAAACGCTTGCTTTGATTTTTCAAAACTAGGCATGTTCATGACCTCCTCGCTCTTCACGCAACCAATGAGCTACATCTTTCGCATGATACGTTAAAATTAAGTCCGCTCCAGCTCTCTTCATACTAACGAGCTTCTCTAATACAATCTCTTTCTCATTAATCCAGCCTTGCTTGCTGGCTGCTTTTACCATCGAATATTCACCACTTACATTATAGGCAACGACAGGTGCACCAACATGATTCTTCACTTCTCGAATAATATCCAAATAAGATAAAGCCGGCTTCACAATGAAGAAGTCTGCCCCCTCTTCCAAATCTGATTGTGCTTCACGAATCGCTTCAAGACGGTTAGCAGGGTCCATTTGATACGTTTTACGGTCACCAAACTTCGGTGAACTATGTGCAGCATCACGGAAAGGGCCGTAGAAAGCAGATGAATACTTAACAGCATACGACATAATCGGAATGTCTTCGTATCCAGCTTGATCAAGACCTGTTCGAATGGCCACAACGAAACCATCCATCATATTAGAAGGTGCGATAATATCCGCTCCTGCCTTAGCTTGTGAAATCGCTGTTTTCGCTAATAAATTTAATGTTGTATCATTCAAAACGTTTCCATCTTCAATGACTCCACAATGGCCATGGTCCGTAAACTGACAAAGACATGTATCAGCTATAACCGTCAGTTCAGGATGATTTTGTTTGATTTGGCGGATCGCACGCTGAACAATGCCTTCCTCATGGTAAGCAGATGAACCGACATCATCCTTCTCATTTGGAACACCAAAGACAATAATCGCTTCAATTTGTAGATTCACAGCTGACTGTACTTCCTCATCAAGTAAATCCAATGACCATTGGAATACATTCGGCATTGATGGGACTTCATTTTTTACATTTGTACCTTCTGTTACAAAAATCGGATAAATAAGATCTTCGGTATGCAAATGGGTTTCTCTTACTAAATTGCGAATCGCTTTCGATTTCCGTAAACGGCGATGACGTTTAAATGATAAATCCATTGTTTTTCTCCTCCTTTACGTGAGCAATAATCGCTTCGATTAGTGCATCAATCGTATAGTTAGTTGGCATGATATCGACTTTCATCCCTTCCATAAGCGCTGTCTGTTTCGCAATCGGACCAATACAAGCAATTTGACTACTCATGTTTGGTAGGTCAATATACCGTTCTTGACATAATTGACTAAAATGACGAACAGTAGAAGAGCTTGTAAACGTTAAAATCGTTGGTGACTTTTGTAAGGCCCTTTCTACGTCTTCTCCATTAACAGGGCAATACGTCTCATAGACGATAATTTCCTTAGCGTCCACTCCTAAATCAGCTAATCCTTCTAGTAATGTCGCACGCCCTAATTGACCGCGAGTAACGAGCACTTTGTCATTCGGCTTTAATTCATCTTTCAATACTTGTAGCAAGCTTTCTGCGATGAACTCACTAGGAAGTAAGTCTGCCTTTAATCCATATGACTGTAAAGCATCTTCTGTCTTTTCACCTACAACAGCAATGTTAAAATGCTCACGCTGTTCTCTAATTTGTTCCTCATAAGCGTGTATTGTATAGTGAACACCATTTGCACTCGTGAAAATGAGCCAATTCACTTCATTAAGCTGTTTGATCGCTTTACTTAATTCATCTTGATTTGTAGCTCGAAATGCGATGAGTGGTAATTCGATCGAAATACCACCCTCATTTTCAATTCGGTCGACCAAGCTTTGAGACTGTCCCTCTGCACGTGTCACTAAAATTCGCTGACCACTTAAAGGCCGTTTAGTCATTCTTGCTCAAGCTCTTTCTTTACTTGATCTAAAATATCCTTAGCTCCTTGATCTAACAGCTTTTCCGAAGCCGCCATACCAACTGCAACTGGATCAGAGCCAGAAACCGTTTCCTTTAAAAGAATACGACCATCAGGTGAGCCTACTAAGGCAGTCAAGGTGACATCATTATTGCTCACCGTTGCATAGCCTGCAATCGGAACTTGACAACCACCTTCCATTCGATGAAGAAATGTTCGTTCAGCTGTCACAGCCTTTGCTGTCTCATCATCCTGAATGCGTTGGAGCAAATCAATCAGCTCTTGGTCATCAGCACGACATTCTAAACCTAGTGCCCCTTGTCCTACAGCAGGTACACAAACAGATGGCTCCAAAAATTCCGTCACTAAGCTCTCTGGAAAATCGAGTCTTTTTATGCCAGCAGCTGCTAGTACAATTGCATCAAAACTCTCTTCACGGAGCTTACGCAAACGCGTTTCGACGTTACCGCGAATCCATTTTACTCTTAAGTCCGGCCGTTCTGCTAATATTTGCGCTGAACGTCGCAAGCTACTCGTACCGACAATGGCTCCAGCACGTAAATCAGCCAGCTTAATGTGGTTATTCGAAATGAATGCATCACGAGGATCCTCACGTTCCGTAATGGATGCTAACGTAAAAGAGTCCTGCAATACAGATGGGACATCCTTCATACTATGAACCGCTAAATCAATTTCCCCATCAATGAGTGCTTGTTCAATTTCCTTGACAAATAACCCTTTGCCACCGACCTTTGAAAGAGTGACGTCAAGAATTCGATCTCCTTTTGTCACAATTTTCTTTACTTCAAAATCAAAAGGAACATTTAATGCCTTCAAACGTTCGATCACCCAGTTCGTTTGGGTTAACGCTAAATTACTTTTTCGTGAACCAATGACGATTTTCCTCATGCTCAACCTCCAATTACCAAGATTAATACCAAATATGAAAATTTGAGTATTGACCTGATAAGAAATAATTAATTAACAATATAAGAAAGCTAGCAATCGCAAGCAATGCCATATTATAGCCTCTTATCAATCTGACCACTCGTAAATATAAATAAACCCCATATATGAACAATACAAACAAGGAGCTAATCACCTTTGCATCAAGTAATGGGATTTGACCTAATTGACTATATCCCCAAACAAAGCCAAGAATTAGACCAATTAAGAGAAGCGGCCAAGCCCCTAATATCGCAAAGAATGAAATCGAATCTAGCTTTGACAAGGCTCCAAATCTGCCTAATTGCTTACCCCATTTTTTCTTTTTAAGCATATGATGCTGGATTACATACAGCAATTGGCAAGCAAATGCCACTGTAAAACCTGCATATGACAACATTATAATTGAAATATGTATAATAAGTAATTCAGAAGCAAGCAGCTCCGATAATGCTGGTGGAACATCCTGATCCGGTGTGAATAAGCTAAAGGTCATCATGCTAAATCCAATCACATTTGTAAAAAAAACAAGAAAATCGACTCGGAAATACCAATTAATGACTAATGACAACGTGACGATCAACCAAGCATAAAAAAATAACCCTTCAAATGGCGTTAGTAGCGGCACTCGTCCTAACTCAAATAGCCTTACGATAAAAAAGGTTGTTTGGAGAACCCAAACAATAGAAAGCAACCAGAAGGCCATCCGATTGACCTTCCGGTTGTTCTGTAAAAAATCAATAAAATAACCAAACACACTGAAGCTATATAAAACAATCGTAATAGGATAAATCCAGTTCATATATCAGTCCTTCTTTCTTAAGAACGGACAACCGCTTTATGCTTCGTTGCTGCTACATGCTCCTTCTTAGTTGCTTCCCATTGCTTTTCTACTTTCAGAATACGCTCTTCCTCCTCTTGTGACGCTAATTCATCTTCAAGAGCAAAGATCGTCGTAAATAATTCTAATGCTTGATCTGCATCCTCTTCTCCAGCCAACTCCTTCACTCTCGTAATCGGATCACGAAGTAGTTGATTGACAATGCTTTTTGTATGCTTACGCAATACTTTCTTCTCTCGATCTGATAGATGAGGCAGCTTACGTTCTATGCTTTCCATCGTTTCAGCTTGTACGTTCAAAGCCTTTGTGCGCAAAGCCGTAATAATAGGTACGACTCCTAGCGTCGTTAACCATTGACTAAAATCCGCTAACTCGAGTTCGATCATCAATTCGATCTTTTCAGCTTCACGTTTTCGTTCCGATAAGTTCGCTTCAACAATATGCTGTAAATCATCAATATCATATAAATACACATCGTCAATTTCAGCTATACGCGGGTCTAAATCTCTAGGAACGGCGATATCGACCATAAATAATGGTCGGCCTTTACGTTGCTTTAACGTTTGGCTAACCATCTCTTTCGTCACAACAAAGTCGCGCGAACCTGTTGAGCTAATAAATACATCCGCCTCAATTAAAGATTGCTCTAATTGTGAGAACGACTTCGCTGCTCCTCGGAACTGTTCAGCGAGCACTTGAGCCTTTTCAAGCGTACGATTAATGACTGTAATCGCTTGAGCCCCGTTATCGTGCAAATGCTTTGCCGTTAATTCACTCATCTTTCCAGCACCAAGCAAAGAAACTTGCTTCCCTTGAAATTGTCCAAAGATCTTCTTCGCAAGTTCAACCGCGGCATAGCTAACCGAAACGGCATGCTCGCTAATTTCTGTCTCTGTATGAGCTCGTTTTCCAAGAGTAATGGCCTGCTTAAACACTTGGTTAAAAATCGTTCCAGTTGCTGCTTCTGATTGAGCTAATAGAAAACTCGATTTCACCTGGCCTAATATTTGTGTTTCGCCAAGAATCATCGAGTCCAACCCGCAAGCTACACGAAACAAATGTTCAACGGCATGTTCATTTTCACGAATATCTAAATAAGGAGTGAAGTCTTCCTTCGGTAATTGAAACCAATCCGCTAAAAATGTCTTTGTATAATGACGACCTGTATGTAGCTGGTCTGCCACAACGTATACTTCTGTACGGTTACAAGTCGAAACAATTGTGCATTCTAAAATACTTTTCATTTGTCTTAGCTGTAATAACGCCGTAGGAAGCTCAGATTGTTGAAAAGCGAATTTCTCTCTCATTTCAACTGGTGCCGTTTTATAGTTAAATCCAACAACAATAATATGCATCCTGACGTTCACCCCCTTCATTCATGTCCATACAATATCTCATATATGCTTATTTCTATATTCGCTCGCAAATTGCTCTCTTCTTCTCTCTATATCACTCATATATTATAACATGTCTATGTCTAAGCTCAAAAAAATTTTGTGAACAGTTCATGAATCTATTCTTTTATAATAATCATTACAATTTAATAATTCAACCATATTGCTTATATTTTTAGTTTGGTCTAATTATTGGAAAATATTACGTTATCTTTTTAAATACCTAACATAAATTGACCTCACCGCTTTTAGCAGCAGCTCATGATAAAAAAGAACCTACGATCATGTCGTAAGTCCTTGACGTCATTTTGAACAATAATATAATATCGTTTTCCACACTTGCTCTTTCCCATATGCCGTTTCAGAAGAAAATAACAGTAACGGATCAGCGTCTTCTTTTTCCAAATCCTTTTCAATGATTTTGAGATGCTTTTGCCATTTCCCTTTTGGAATCTTATCACATTTTGTCGCAATAACGATAACGGGAATGTCAAAATGCTTTAACCAATTGTACATCATTTTGTCATCTGTAGACGGAGGGTGACGGACATCGATAATTTGGACAACTGCCTTGAGTAGTTCCCTACTTTCAATATACGTCTCAATCATTCTCCCCCATGCTTCTCGCTCAGTCTTCGGAGCCTTCGCATATCCGTAACCAGGTACATCAACAAAGTAAAGTTGTTCATTAATTTCATAAAAATTCAATGTTTGTGTTTTACCAGGCCGCTGTGATGTTCGCGCTAACGCTTTACGATTAATCATCTTATTAATAAATGAAGATTTCCCAACATTTGAACGACCTGATAGAGCAATTTCTGGCAATCTCGTCGTCGGGTATTGCTCTGGCTTCACTGCTACATGAGCTAAATCAGCTTTCGTTACTTTCATCTTTTTCTCCTAACGCATGCTCTAACACTTCGTCTAAGTGGGAAACAGGGATATATGTTAAATCTTCTCGAACACTTTTTGGTACATCCTCTAGATCCTTTTCATTATCTTTTGGAATAATGATCGTCCGTAACCCAGCACGATGAGCACTCATTGACTTTTCTTTTAAACCACCAATCGGAAGCACACGACCACGCAATGTCATTTCCCCAGTCATTCCTACTTCCTTTTTCACTTTACGTCCTGTTAATGCTGAAATAAGAGCTGTTGCCATTGTAATGCCAGCAGACGGACCATCTTTTGGTGTCGCACCTTCAGGAACATGAATATGAATATCATTCCGTTCATGAAAACTTGGATCAATTTCCAATTCATTTGAGCGTGAACGAATATAACTAAAGGCCGCTTCAGCAGATTCCTTCATCACATCTCCTAATTGTCCTGTTAACGATAGCTTTCCTTTTCCTGGTGCAACAGACACTTCGATTGAAAGGGTATCTCCCCCAGCTGATGTGTAAGCTAATCCAGTCACAGCCCCGACTTGATCCTCAACCTCCGCCATACCGTAGCGAAATCTCGGCTTCCCTAAATAAGCTTCAATTGTATTTTCAGTTAAAATAACTCGCTTCTTTTCCTTTGAAACGATTTTCTTTGCAGCTTTTCTACATAATGTAGCTAATTGTCTCTCTAGGCTACGAACGCCAGCTTCACGTGTATAATAACGCACGACCTTCTTAATCGCTTCTTCCTTCATTTGAAGCATTCCTTTTGTTAACCCATGATCCTTCATTTGTCTAGGAAGCAAGTAGTTCTTGGCTATTTGAATCTTTTCAACTTCTGTATAACCAGCAATTGAAATAATCTCCATTCGATCTAACAACGGACCAGGAATCGTCGAAATATTATTAGCTGTCGTAACAAACATGACTTTAGACAAGTCATACGGTTCTTCCACATAATGATCACTAAATGTATTATTCTGTTCCGGATCAAGTACCTCTAGTAAAGCAGCAGAAGGATCACCACGGAAATCATTAGCCATCTTATCAATCTCATCTAATAAAAAGACTGGGTTAATCGACTGAGCTTTCTTCATCCCTTGAATAATCCGACCTGGCATTGCACCGACATATGTTCGACGATGACCACGAATTTCCGCTTCATCACGAACACCACCAAGTGAAATACGCACGAACTTTCGATCAAGTGAACGAGCAATCGAACGCGCTAACGATGTTTTACCGACACCAGGTGGCCCCGCTAAACAAAGAATCGGTCCTTTGAGCTCTCGTGTTAGTTGCTGGACTGCTAAATATTCAAGCACCCGTTCCTTCACTTTCTCAAGACCATGGTGATCTTCGTTTAAGATTTCTTCAGCACGAATGACATCGAGCTGATCCTCGGTTTCATACGACCAAGGTAATTGGATGAGCCAGTCGAGATACGTTCGAAGTACAGAGCTTTCAGCAGAATTAGCTGGCATTTTTTCAAAACGATCTAATTCCTTTAAAGCCTTCTCTTTCACATTGTCAGGCATGTCGCCTTCGCTAATTTTATCACGAATTGTTGCGACCTCACCTGATCGTCCTTCCTTATCACCAAGCTCCTTTTGTATCGCCTTTAATTGTTCACGCAAATAATATTCTTTTTGCGTCTTTTCCATTGATTTCTTTACGCGCTGTCCGATTTTCTTTTCGAGTCCGAGCACTTCTTGTTCATTATTTAAAATTTCTATGAGCTTAACAAGACGTTGCTTTACGTTTGTTAACTCTAACATAGTCTGTTTCTGCATAAGCTTCAAAGGGAGATTCGCAGCGATGACATCAGCAAAGCGCCCAGGTTCTTGAATATCCTTTACAATCGTCACCGTTTCATTAGACACCTTTTTAGAAACTTTCGTGTATTGCTCAAACATCGTTAATATGTTTCTCATTAATGCTTGAGCCTCAGTTGTCGCATATGGCTCCTCATCTTCTAGTACAACGGCTTCAACATGTAAAAATTCACTCTTATCAATATACTTTTTAATACGTGCTCGCTTCAGTCCTTCTACGTGAACACGCACTGTTCCATTCGGTAATTTTAGTAGGCTTTTCACTTGTGCGATCGTTCCTACATGATAAATTTCGTCTTCTTTTGGATCATCAATGGAGATTTCCTTTTGTGTTGATAACAAAATCTCTCTATCTTCTTCCATAACCTGCTCTATCGCTTGAACTGATTTACGTCTTCCAACATCTAAATGTAACACCATAGCAGGAAAAACGAGTAAACCACGTAACGGTAGCAGCGGAATTCGTCGGATCGAATCGACCATCCGCAAACACCTCCATCCTATTCCGATAACTAATCCTAGAATATAATTCAGCTTTCAAAAAAGCATGATCATATACTCTTGTATAATTCTATCGTACCTTAGCACGTTTTGTCTAACGTTTACACTGGAGCAATAGTCGGGTTTAACCCGATACTCGCTGGGCGAACCGCTGCTTCCTCTATATCTAGAGCTAGTTCCAACACTTCATCTAAGTGTTCAACAGCGATAACCTCAATTTCTGTTATTTTCTTTATAAGTGCTTGTTCGTTTTCTTTCGGTATAATGACTTTCGTTGCTCCTGCTAATTTGGCAGCTTCAACCTTGGCTACAACGCCTCCAATTGGTTTGACTTTACCATGAATCCCCAGCTCTCCTGTCATTGCTACTGTATTCTTCACTTTATCTCCTTGGATCGCCGAATAAATTCCTGTTGCAATGGCAATACCCGCAGATGGCCCATCAACAGGTCCACCACCTGGAAAGTTCACATGAATATCGTAATCATATGTAGGAATTCCCATACGGCGAAGCACAGTTACAACATTCTCCACAGACCCTTTCGCCATACTTTTCCTTCTAATTGAACGCATTTGATTACCTGTACTTTCTTCCTCGGCAATTCCTGTTATATTAACCGAGCCTTTGCCGATATTTTCAATTACATTTACTTCAATTTCTAATAAAGCACCTAAATTAGGTCCATAAACAGCAAGACCATTGACGAGTCCTATCGTTGCATTCGCATGAATTTTTCGTTCTGGACGAGGTGTAAGCTGGCTCGCATGTAAAACCCATTCAACGTCTGATAATTGAATCTCCTTACGTCCATCTGAAGTTGCCACCCCTGCTGCGATTTGAACAATGTTAACAGCTTCACGCCCATTTGTTGCATATTTTGATATACGTTCAATTGCTCCATCTTCAACTTGAGCATTTATTTTATCCGCAGCTTTTTGTGCAATTGCTACAATTTCCTGTGGGTGTAAAGCTCTGAAATACACTTCTAAACAACGGGAACGAATCGCGGGTGGTAATTCACTAGGTGTCCTTGTTGTAGCTCCAATTAGTCGAAAATCAGCAGGTAATCCTTTTTGAAAGATTTCATGGATATGACGAGGAATCTGTTGGTTTTCAGGATTATAATAAGCACTTTCTAGAAATACTTTACGGTCTTCGAGGACTTTTAACAATTTATTCAATTGAATGGAATGTAGTTCCCCAATTTCATCAATAAATAGCACGCCACCATGAGCCTTTGTTACTGCACCATGCTTCGGCTGAGGAATGCCGGCTTGACCCATCGCACCTGCACCTTGGTAAATCGGATCATGAACGGAACCTATCAAAGGATCAGCAATCCCTCGCTCATCGAAACGTGCTGTCGTACCATCTAACTCAACGAAAACAGCATCTCTAGCAAAAGGAGAGTCGGCATGCTTTTTAGCCTCCTCTAATACGAGACGAGCAGCCGCTGTTTTCCCAACTCCAGGTGGACCATAAATAATGACATGCTGAGGATTTGGGCCACATAAAGCTGCACGTAATGAACGTATCCCTTCCTCCTGTCCAATAATATCATGAAAAGAAGAAGGACGAACCTTTTCGGCTAGTGGCTCACTTAAAGAGACCGAGCGCATCTTTCGTAATTGTTCCATCTCTTTTTTTGACTCCCTATCAACCGAAACCTTTTGATTGCGTTGGCTTTTTAATAAATTCCAAAAGTAAACCCCAATGACAACACCAAAAAACAACTGAATAAGCAAAGCTATACCTGTCCAATTCATAAAATAACCTCCCAGAAGTTTCATTGTTCCATTAGTATGACCGGGAAAAACATCCCTAAACAAAGAAACTTCTGTAAGAAAACGCTAAGAATTGATTTTCTTTCATGATTAGCGTAATAAGATAAGCTAGTCTGGAACCTACTTAAAAAAGCGCTTCGGATTAAGTCCGAAGCGCTTAACATGCTATTCTTTTATGCACTTTCCTTTGGTTCTGTCTTCGATAACGTCATTTCAGTACCATCCTCAGTTAAGAGAGTTGGGGCTTTGTGCTCTGTAATACATTTATCATGAATGACACATTTAACAATGTCATCTCGCGATGGTAGATCAAACATAACATCAAGCATAAGTGTTTCAATAATGGAACGTAATCCACGTGCACCCGTTTTTCGTTCAATCGCTTCATTCGCAATTTCACGTAGAGCTTGTTCAGTAAATTCTAATTCAACATCATCCAATTCAAGTAACTTCTTATACTGCTTCACGAGCGCATTTTTCGGTTTTGTCAAAATTTCAACTAGAGTATCGACATCAAGTGGCTCTAAGCTTGAAATAACTGGAAGGCGGCCGATAAATTCTGGTATAAGACCGAAGCGTAATAAGTCCTCTGGCAACACTTTTGCTAAATACTCTCCTGGCTTTAAGTCTTCTTGCCTCACTTCTGAACCAAAGCCAATGACTTTCTTGCCGAGTCTTCGCTTAATAATCGTTTCAATGCCATCAAAGGCTCCACCACAAACAAACAGGACATTCGTCGTGTCTATTTGAATAAATTCTTGATGAGGATGCTTACGTCCTCCTTGCGGTGGTACACTAGCTGTTGTCCCTTCAAGAATTTTCAGTAAGGCTTGTTGAACCCCTTCACCTGAAACATCACGTGTAATTGAAGGATTTTCTGACTTTCGTGCTACTTTATCGATTTCATCAATATAAATAATTCCCTTTTCCGCTTTTTCAACATCATAATCTGCTGCTTGTATAAGCTTCAAAAGAATATTCTCAACATCTTCCCCTACGTAACCCGCTTCCGTTAAAGAAGTCGCATCTGCGATCGCAAATGGAACATTTAGAATACGCGCCAGCGTTTGTGCAAGTAACGTTTTCCCACTACCTGTTGGTCCAATCATACAAATATTACTCTTAGCTAGCTCAACCTCATCTGCTCGACTTAACGAATTAATTCTTTTGTAGTGGTTATAGACAGCAACAGATAGTGACTTTTTGGCACGATCCTGACCAATGACATAATCATCTAAAATTTGGCGAATTTCACTCGGCTTTGGAACCTCTTGAAATTCAACTTCTTCTTCTGTACCTAATTCCTCTTCTACAATCTCCGTACATAATTCAATACATTCATCACATATATAAACACCAGGACCAGCAACAAGCTTACGGACTTGGTCTTGAGTTTTCCCACAGAAAGAGCATTTTAACTGCCCCTTTTCCTCGTTAAATTTAAACATGCAATCACCCCTCAAAAAATATTGTACCATCCTCACGCATAAAATGCTTTTATGAAGACTTATATATACAAATGGACATATAGCTCATATATTTGTAAGCTTCAGTTAAGTTTGATGTCAATAACCGTTTATTTCCTATATGCCTCCTTACCGTTATTTCATTACTCTTTAACATAAGCATCGTTCATTTGGAACAGCTTATGCTAAAACAAATATTATGTATGGATTGATTATACATTCAATATTCACATCAAAAAACCCTTTTTCTTGGATGAAATTATCAGCTAATTTCTATGCTTTTTTCATCTATGTCCGTTTGTTCTAATTAGCTTTCACCATTATGACAAAGCTCATACATCATTCAATGTTTGAAGCAAGGCAGTATTGAAAAACAAGGCACGAAGAATCGCGCCTTGTGTATGAACTTTATTCACTTTAAGCTCATTATATTCTTACTTTTTGTTTTCCACTAAGAATTCTACAGCTTTTTGTACCTTCAAGTCAGCTTTCAAACTATCTACTCCACCTTGTGCAGCAAGAAGACCTTTAATCTCATCAGCAGAACGTTTATACATTTCCGCCATTTTCTCGATTTCCTTATCCACATCTTCATCAGATGCTTCTAAGCTCTCTGCTTCGCTAATCGCTTCTAGCGTCAGGTTCATACGCACACGCTTTCCGGCATCCTCTTGGAATTGCTGACGCATAGCAGCTTCATCTTGACCAGAGAATTGGAAGTACATCTCTAGGTTCATGCCTTGTGCTTGAAGACGTTGCTCAAATTCTTGAAGCATACGATCAACCTCAGAGTTAACCATAGCCTCTGGGACATCAATCGTTGCATTTTCACTCGCTTGTTGTACAAGTGCATCACGAACTTGGTGATCAGCTTGGTGCTCTTTATCCTTTTGTAGCTTTTCTTTTAAAGAAGCCTTTAATTCATCAAGTGTTTCCACTTCTTCATTCGCATCTTTTGCAAACTCATCATCTAATTCTGGTAACTGCTTACGCTTAATATCATGAACCTTCACTTTGAACGTAGCTGGCTTTCCTGCAAGATTTTCAGCATGGTACTCTTCAGGGAATGTTACTTCAACATCCTTCTCATCACCAGCTTTTAAGCCAATCATTTGCTCCTCAAAACCTGGAATAAACTGACCAGAACCAATTTCAAGTGAATAGTTATCTGCTTGTCCACCTTCAAATGGCTCTCCATCAACAAAGCCTTCAAAATCAAAGACAACTGTATCACCTTCTGCAATTTCGCCATCTTCTAGTACAACTAGCTCTGCTTGACGCTCTTGAAGTGTTGTTAATTCAGCTTCAACATCCTCATCTGTTACGTTCGTGTCAGGTTCTTCAACTTCTAAGCCTTTATAGTCACCAAGTTCAACCTCAGGCTTCACGGTCACTTTCGCTGTGAAAGTTAAGTTGCTTCCCTTTTCCATCGTTTCAATATCAATTTCTGGACGATCGACTGGCTCAATTCCTGCTTCTTCTACAGCTTGAGCATACTCTCCTGGTAGAAGGATATCTAGAGCATCTTGATATAGTGACTCTACACCAAATTGCTTTTCAAATAATGAACGAGGTACTTTTCCTTTACGGAATCCTGGTACATTAACCTTCTTAACAACTTTCTTAAAAGCTTGATCTAGTGCATCATTCACTTTTTCAGCTTCTACTTCAACTGTTAATACTCCTTCGTTTCCCTCTTGCTTTTCCCATTTTACAGTCATATTCTATTCCCTCCAACTTAATTACATCTGCTACATTTCCGAACCATTCATTCGTTCTATAGTCTTTGACAACCACTCTAGTATACCATAACGTTTGCTCAATTCAAATATTACTATTTTTCCAACAAATATCTCTATTAGTATAAGAAATCAGTAATGGCATAGTATGATACTCATTCTTGTAAAGGAACTCACTGATAGCAGATTCCCTTTAAAATGCCCAAACCCCAAATCAGTTCGTGAAGAAGGAACATCTATTATTAAACCTGGTAGACAGAAGCTTCCATTTCCATGACCTCTTCCATCTTTTCGAGCAATCGTTCTTGGTCGATACCTTCCATTTGCATGACCTCTAGACATTCTAAGCCTATTCGTTCTGCAGCGCAAGCATAAAATACACATCCCCAAAATAAATCCGCTTTTGGTTCTGGATAGTGAGGATAAATCGCTAGCATATAAGTAACACAGAGTTGCCTCGCTATCTCTAATAAAATCGGGTCTTCACTTTCAACTAACTGTTCTAACTTCTTTACCACATCTCTTTGAAACGCTTCTAATCCATCCTGGTCAATTTCACTTGGGTTCACTTCGAGCGTTTGTGTTCCCTTTTTATATGTAATCTTAGTATGTAAACCCTTATCTCTTAACGATTGTAAAGCTAACGAGACAAGAACTGGATCATTGTTTTCTTTCCCTATGTATTCAATAAGCAATGAAATAGCATCTGGTGCATCCGATTCTCGTAGCATCCAAATCGCTGAAGCTTGAAGTTCAACCGATTCTGCAAAAAGCATAGGCTGAACCTTTTCTGAAATAGAATCCTCTTCCTTAGCAGATGGTGCCCATTCTCGGTCTTCAATCATTTGTCTGCTAAAATGAAGTAATTGATAAAATGACTCCGCATACTGAGAAGGCAACTTCTCCTCAGTTAATACCGCTTCTAATAGCTGTACGACTTCATTATAGTCACCTAGTTGAACGAGTAAAGAGATATGAACTTGTAAGACTTCATAATAATCACTCTCACCTGCGTGTAATAATTGTTTAGAATGAATAAGTGCTTCCTGAAGCCTACCTAATTCAATTAAGCTGAGCATTTTACCGAAAACGACTTGTTGATTTTCGCTCTCATATGATTCCGCATCGACAAAATATTGAAGCGCTTTTTGTCCGTCTTTATCTTTCAATGCATCCATCCCTTTTTCAATTAACCGCTTAACTAAGCCAGGATACAATATAACATTGGCCTTTCTTTCTCGCTTATCCACTTTGGAACCGCTCCACTCTAGCTCATGATTTTTTATTAGTGTATCAGCTACTACTGCAAATCACAATGACTACTTATGTATTCATCTTCTTCCCCAAATACCGATTATTCAAACCCAATCCTATGCTATTGATTAGAGTAACCGAACAATTAGCGAAATATGATAATAGAAAGAAAACCACTGAAAAGGGAAACCCTCCCAAATTCAGTGGCTTAAGTGTATGCTACTTAGCCTGCTCAAATGCTGTAATCTTTTCTTCATATTTTAATGTTAATCCAATCTCATCCCAGCCGTTTAAAAGCATTTCTTTCCAATAAGGGTCAATTTCAAATGACGCTTTCACGTTTTCACCACTAATTGTCTGTTCTCTTAAGTCAACTGTTAATTTAAACCGGCTTGATCCTTTTCCTAATAACTTATAGACAATTTCCTCGTCTAATCGAATAGGCAGCATCCCATTTTTCACACAGTTATTATAAAAAATATCAGCAAAACTAGGAGCAATAATAACCTTAAAGCCATAGTCAGCTAACGCCCAAGGTGCGTGCTCACGAGATGAACCACAGCCGAAATTGTGTGCGGCCACTAAAATACTCGCGTCTTCGGTATGGGATTGATTTAATTCAAACGTAGGGTCAGGTGAACCATCGTCCAAAAAGCGCCAATCATAAAATAAAAATTGGCCAAACCCTGTTCGTTCTACACGTTTCAAAAATTGTTTCGGAATAATTTGATCCGTGTCGACATTGACACGATCCATCGTTGCGACAAATCCTTCATGCTTAATGATTGGTTCCATCACTATCCCCTCCTATCGTGAAACCTTCTCAGATTTCCACTTGCGAATATCAACAAAGTGTCCAGCAATCGCCGCCGCTGCTGCCATTTCAGGACTAACTAAATGAGTACGAGCCCCTCTGCCTTGACGACCTTCAAAATTTCGGTTAGACGTGGACGCACAACGCTCTCCTTCAGGAACAACGTCCGGATTCATACTTAAGCACATGCTACAGCCAGAATGTCGCCATTCAAAGCCTGCTTCAATAAATATTTGATCCAAGCCTTCCTCTTCCGCACGCTTTTTCACTTTTTGTGAACCAGGTACAACAAGAGCACGAACGTGGTCAGCTACTTGATGACCTTTCACGATTTCAGCTGCAGCACGAATATCGCTCAATCGCGAGTTCGTACATGAGCCAATGAAAACATGCTCAATGTTTATATCTGCTACACTCGTTCCTGACTTAAGATCCATATATTCAAGCGCCTGCTCAATCGCACGGCGTTCAGAATCACTTTTCGCATCCTCTGGAAAAGGAACCGTTTGACTAATTCCTACACCTTGGGAAGGATTTGTTCCCCATGTCACCATCGGTTCAATTTCTGAGGCATCAATCGTCACGACACGATCATAGCTCGCTCCCTCATCCGAGGCAAGCTCTTTCCACTCTGCAACAAGCGCATCATACTCTTCACCTTTTGGCACGTATTGGCGTCCTTCTAAGTAATCAAATGTCACTTGATCTGGACTAATTAACCCTGCTTTTGCACCAGCTTCAATCGACATATTACAGATCGTCATCCGTTCTTCCATCGTTAAGCCACGAATCGCTTCACCTGTAAATTCTGCGACTGATCCATTGCCGACATCAACACCAAACTTTGAAATAATAGCTAGAATAATATCCTTCGCTGAAAGGTCTGAATCTAGCTTGCCAGTAACGCGAATTTCAAGTGTTTTAGGTTTCGATTGCCATATCGTTTGTGTTGCTAGAACATGCTCTACTTCACTCGTTCCAATCCCAAATGCTAATGCTCCAAAGGCACCATGTGTAGATGTATGACTATCACCACATACAATCGTTTTACCAGGCTGCGTCAACCCTAGCTCGGGTCCAATAACGTGAACAATCCCATTCTCAGGATGCTCTAAGTCAGCAAGCTCAATATTAAACTCTTCGCAATTCTTCTTCAAAGTATCCATTTGTGTACGTGCAATTTGGTCATTAATATCATAACGATTAACAGTTGGCACATTATGATCCATCGTCGCAAATGTGCGATCAGGCCTGCGAACGGTGCGATCGGCTAAACGTAGACCTTCAAATGCTTGTGGGGATGTGACTTCATGTACCATATGCAAATCAATATAGAGTAAGCTTGGCTTCCCCTCTTCTGCTAGTACTTCATGCTTCTCCCAAATCTTTTCTATAATTGTCTTCGCCATTATCGATTCCCCCTATCTCTTCATTTTTTTCCTTTTACAAAACCCGCTATGAAGGTTTAGATCATAACGGGCAGCCTACTCATACATTACTGAATCTTTGTACGTAATGCATCAATGACTTTTTCAGTCATTTCAGTTGTCGAGAGAGCAGATTCTCGTTCATTTGTTAGATCAGCTGTACGGTAACCATCATTGAGTACTTGATTAATCGCACTTTGTAGTGCATTCGCTTCATTATGCATACTAAAAGAATAAGCTAACATGAGCGCAATCGATGACAAAGTTGCCAAAGGATTCGCACTATTTTGACCAGCAATGTCTGGAGCTGAACCGTGAATCGGTTCAAATAATCCCGGTCCATCAGCACTTAAACTAGATGAAGGTAGCATGCCTAGCGAGCCTGTAATCATTGAAGCTTCATCGCTGAGTATATCGCCAAACATATTCTCCGTGACCATCACATCGAATTGACGAGGATTACGCACTAGTTGCATAGCTGCGTTATCAACTAGCATATGCGCATAATCAACATCTCGATAATCCTTTGCAACTTCATCAACAACTTCACGCCAAAGTCGACTTGATTCTAATACATTCGCCTTATCAACTGAAGTTAGTTGCTTGCGACGCTCCCTTGCTAGCTCAAAACCTTTTCTAACGATACGTTCAATCTCAGAGCGAGAATATTGAAGAGTATCGATCGCCACTGTATCACCATCGATTTCACGACGTTCACGTGGTTCACCAAAGTAAAGCCCACCTGTTAGCTCCCTGACGATCATAACATCAACACCTTGAATAATGTCATCCTTCAAAGGTGATGACTCTGCTAGAGCATCAAAAATCGTAACTGGACGAAGGTTGGCAAATAACTGAAGTTCCTTTCTTAAACCTAAAAGGCCTTTTTCTGGACGTTGGTCACCTGGAAGCTGATCCCATTTCGGACCGCCAACCGCTCCTAACAACACAGCATCACTTTGCCGACAAGTCGTCAATGTTTCTTCTGGTAAAGGTGTTCCAAACTTATCGATGGAGGACCCACCAATTTCTCCATATGCATATTCAAATTGATGGTCATACAGCTTCTCAATTTCCTTTAAAACTTGAACGGCAGCTTCACAAACTTCTGGTCCAATACCATCACCAGGTAGAATCGCAATACGCTTTTCCATTCTTTCTTCATCCCCTAGACATTATTTACACACACTTATTTAGAGTACCTGACCCTGTTGCTGCTTCTTAAATAACCTCGATTCGTACGAATTAACGCTTTATCGGTTAGAAGAGACACCAACAAGCTCAGGTATCATTTGTTCATTTTAGGAGAGGAGGCCGGAATTCCAGCCCCCAATCTGTATCCAATTCATCCTACAATTAGATGTTGGACTTCGCTTTAACAAATGGCATCATTTCGCGTAGCTCACGACCAACTACTTCAAGTGGATGCTTGCTCTCAGCACGAGTAATTGCTGTAAATTCTGGACGATTCGCTTGGTTTTCTAGAATCCAACCTTTTGCAAATTTACCTGTTTGAATATCTTTAAGTACTTTACGCATTGCATCTTTTGTATCGTCTGTAATGATTTGAGGACCCGCTACGTAGTCACCCCATTGTGCTGTATCAGAAATCGAATAGCGCATTGTTTCTAATCCACCTTCATACATAAGGTCAACAATAAGCTTTAATTCATGCAGGCATTCAAAGTATGCAACTTCTGGCTGGTAACCTGCTTCTACAAGTGTTTCAAACCCAGCTTTCACCAATGCAGAAGCTCCTCCACAAAGGACAGCTTGCTCACCGAATAAGTCTGTTTCTGTTTCTTCTTGGAACGTTGTTTCAAGTACACCTGCACGTGCAGAACCAATTTGCTTTGCATAAGCTAAAGCGATCTCTTTTGCTTGACCTGATGCATCTTGGAATACAGCGATTAATCCTGGAACACCGCCACCTTCTTGGAACACACGACGAACTAGGTGCCCTGGACCTTTAGGTGCTGCAAGGAATACATCTACATTTTCAGGTGGTACGATTTGATTGAAATGAATGTTAAATCCATGAGCGAATGCTAATACTTTCCCGTCATTTAGCTCTGGCTCAATTTCATTTTTATAAACTGTCGGTTGAAGCTCATCCGGAAGTAGAACCATGATGACATCCGCTTTTGCAGCAGCCTCACGAACAGAGTATACGTCAAAACCATCATTCACTGCTTTATCCCAAGATTTACCTGGACGTAGGCCAATGATAACATCTTGGCCACTTTCACGCATATTTAGTGAGTGGGCATGCCCTTGTGAACCATATCCAATAACCGCTACTTTCTTTTCCTTCAATACTGCCTCATTTACATCTGAATTGTAATATACTTTTGCCATATTTACTCTCTCCTCTTTCATCAATGTTTTTTATATGAATTTTCAAAATTCAACAATAGTTAGTTAATCAGCGTTAATCGATGTGGATCAATAGATGGTTTCTTCGTGCTACGATTAAATGCTGTTATTCCTGTTCTCGCTAGTTCTTTAATGCCGTAAGGGCGAATTAAATCAATAAATGCTTCGATCTTTTGATGATCACCCGTTATTTGAACCGTTAAGCTCTCTCTTCCTACATCAATTGTAGAAGCACGGAACGTATTGACTAGAGCGACCACTTCCCCTCTTTGTTGAGGGGAAACGAGAATTTTAATTAAAGCAAGCTCACGAGCAACAATCGATTCATCGGTAATATCCTTTACCTTCAAAACATCGATTTGTTTATTTAATTGCTTAATCACTTGCTCCACATTTTGCATGCTATCAACAGCAACAACAAATGTCATTCGTGACACAGCAGGGTTTTCCGTCATACCGACCGTAATGCTTTCAATATTATAATGACGTCTTGCAAATAAACCTGTAATCCGATTTAACACACCTGACGTGTTATTAACTGTTGCCGTTATGATTCGTTGCATGGTTTAACCCCCTCCATTTGATGCTGTCCTTTGCCAGGAGAAATCATTGGATATACATTCTCTTCTTTGGCAACACGAATATCCATTAAGACTGGACCTGGATGTGCCATCATTTCTTCCAATGCATTCTTCAAATCAGATAAGTGATCAACTCTCACTCCCTTAATGTCATAAGCTTCAGCTAACTTTGTAAAGTTGGGCTGAATTGGGAACAAAGAGTTTGAATAGCGTTCACCGTGGAACAGCTGCTGCCATTGACGAACCATCCCTAGTGATGCATTGTTTACAATCACAATTTTTACCGGCAAATTTAATTCTTGCAAGATTGATAATTCTTGTGCAGTCATCTGGAAACCAGCATCACCGAGAACAGCGACAACAGGAGACTTCGGTTCAGCAAATTGTGCACCAATTGCTGCCGGAAAGCCAAAGCCCATTGTTCCAAGACCACCTGATGTGACCCAACGGTTAGGCTTATTAAAGCGATAGAACTGAGCTGACCACATTTGATGTTGACCTACATCCGTCGTAACAATGGCATCACCATTTGTCACTTCATGAATCATTTCAATTAAGTTCTGTGGCTTAATCGTTTCGCCATCCTCCTCATACCATAGAGGAAATTCATTCTTCATTTCCGTTAGCTTAGTAACCCAAGCCGTTGTATCACCTTGTTGACTCTCTTCTTCATTTAACATTTCAAGAGCCTGCTTCGCACAGCCAACAACTGGAATTTCCGTTGGGATATTCTTGCCGATCTCAGCCGGATCAATATCGATATGAGCAACCTTAGCATTTGGTGCAAAGAATTCTAAATTTCCTGTTAAGCGATCATCAAAGCGCGCACCGATATTAATAAGCAAATCCGAATCGTGAATGGCCATATTAGCTGTATACGTTCCGTGCATTCCTGCCATTCCAAAAAACAATTCATCGTCTCCAGGAAAACCACCTAAACCAAGCAACGTGTTGACAACAGGGATTCGCTGTTCCTTCGCAAATGCGTATAGCTCTTCAGCTGCATGAGCGTGGAGGATACCCGCACCAGCTAAAATAACTGGCTTTTTCGCTTCTTTTAATGAATCAATAACCTTTTTAATTTGCAGGCGATTCGGTACAATCGTCGGCTGATACCCTGGTAAATTCACTTCTTTTTCATAATCAAACATTCCCGTTGTAAGCGACACGTCCTTTGGCAAATCAATAAGTACTGGACCCGGACGTCCCGTTGTAGCAATATGGAACGCTTCCTTGATCATTCGCGGTAATTCCTCAACATTACGCACTTGAAAGTTATGCTTTGTAATCGGCATCGTAATACCAATCATATCTGCTTCTTGGAAAGCATCCGTTCCAATCACTGTTGATGCAACTTGCCCTGTAATGACAACAAGTGGTAATGAATCCATCATCGCATCGGCAATTCCTGTTACAACATTCGTTGCTCCTGGGCCAGAGGTTACGACACAAACACCTGGCTTCCCAGATACTCTTGCGTATCCTTCAGCTGCATGGATCGCACCTTGCTCATGTCTTGCAAGCACATGATGGATACCGGTCTTATAAATCTCATCGTACGTTGGAAGAATAGCACCACCGGGATATCCGAAAATGACATCAACGCCTTCCCTTCTTAGCGCCTCAATGACCATCCCTGACCCTGATAGTTCACGTTTCATCTCTTCCTCTGATTGATGGGTCTGTTCGTTTTGCTTATTAGCCTTCGATTTTGTATTCATCACTCATGCCTCCCTATTTGTATGATGTCATTCCCAATAGAACTCACTTTTCGTATATTAAACTTTTGATTATACGAAAAAAACCTTCTCACCCCATATAAAGCCACTTACTACCTGTAGCTAAAAGGGGCGAAAAGATTTTCTTTCCACGGTACCACCCTTATTCATCAAACAGTCCGTTTGATCTTATGGATAAGCTTATAACTTATCACGTTTTGATAACGAGTGCTGTGTTACACCCGATTAACCCTACTAAATGTTTCAGGCTAATACTCTGAGGTGAGTTTCATTAGCAACGACAACACCGCTTCTCAGCATTTACGGTTCTCTGTAGGAGTCTGTTACTAACTACTTTCCTCTTCTACGCTTTCAATCATTATATTTTCATTACTCCGCCCGTATTCGCAGATGTCACGAGCTTCGAATATCTTGCTAAATAACCTTTTTTCACTTTTGGTTCTGGTTCAACCCAATCTGTCTTGCGTTTTGCAAGCTCTTCATCAGAAATGAGTAGTTCCAATGTACGGTTAGGTAAGTCTATCTTTATTTTATCACCATTCTCGACGAATGCAATAGGCCCGCCTTCTGCTGCTTCAGGTGAAATGTGTCCGATTGAAATCCCTCTAGAAGCTCCGGAGAAACGACCATCTGTTATAAGAGCAACCTCTTTACCAAGACCTCGTCCAACAATTGATGACGTTGGGGCTAACATTTCTGGCATTCCAGGTCCACCTTTAGGTCCTTCATAACGAATGACGACAACATGACCAGCCTTTACCGTCCCAGCATCAATTTCCTTCTGTGCTTCTTCTTGTGATTCAAAGACAATCGCTTCACCTTCAAATACGCTAATCGAAGGATCAACGGCTCCAACTTTAATTACAGCGCCATCAGGTGCTAAGTTACCATAAAGGATTGATAAGCCACCTACTGGACTATACGGGTTATCTTTCCGACGAATCACTTCATCGTTTGTTATCTCAGCATGCTTATGTGTATCATATAAGCTCTTTCCAGTTATCGTAATCCGATCTGGGTTAATCGCTCCTTCAATAGAACAGAGCTCCTTAATAATTGCACTGACGCCACCTGCCTGATGGACATCATCCATCGAATAATCAGAAGCCGGGCTAATCTTACATAAATAAGGTACTCGCTCAGCTACTTCATTAATACGATTTAAGTCATATTCAATTTCTGCTTCATTAGCAATGGCTAACGTGTGCAACACCGTATTCGTTGATCCACCCATTGCCATATCTAGCGCAAATGCATCGTCAATAGTATCTTTTGTTACGATATCGCGTGGACGGATATCTTTTTCAATTAGTGTCATTAAATGCTTAGCTGCGTCTTTGATAAGTTGGTGTCGACCTTCAGACGTAGCAACCATCGTCCCGTTTCCAGGTAACGCTAGTCCAAGCATTTCCATTAGAGAATTCATTGAATTCGCTGTGAACATCCCCGAACATGATCCACAGGTTGGACAGGCAGACTGCTCAATTTCAAGTAACTCTTCTCTTGTCATTTTCCCAGATGAAAAGGCACCGACGCCTTCAAACACTGAAGCTAGAGATAAGCTTTGTCCATCCTTTGTACGACCAGCCTCCATCGGTCCACCTGACACAAACACAGATGGGACATTCGTGCGAACAGATGCCATCAGCATCCCAGGTGTAATTTTATCACAGTTTGGGATAAAAAACACGCCATCAAACCAGTGTGCATTAATAACAGTTTCTGCTGCATCACAAATGATTTCACGACTTGGAAGTGAATAACGCATACCAATATGCCCCATTGCAATTCCATCATCTACACCTATTGTATTAAACTCAAATGGAATACCACCCGCTTCACGAATAGCTTCCTTAGCTACTTCAGCAAACTTATTTAAATGCATATGACCAGGAATGATATCTATATATGAATTACAGACACCAATAAATGGTTTATCCATCTCATGTTCTTGTACTCCTGCTGCACGTAGTAAACTACGGTGTGGGGCACGGTCGATCCCCTTTTTTATCATATCACTTCTCATTTTTTACTCGCTCCCTATTCGTTTGCTTCTTTCTATTTCTCTAACTATTGTAAGCATCCGAAACACTTAAAAGAGGATGTAGAAATTTATCTCTAATAGTTGTTGTTTGAGGTTTATCATACGCTCATTCATGGTTATGGTCAACCACTTTTTCAAAAATAATTTGACTATTTTGATTAATCTTCACTATTGAAAACGCTTACCATACTATCAACTCGTCATTCAAGTTATCTAACTTCCACAAATTCCTATTTGAAGCATATGGTTTTCATTTCTAGGACATGATAATAAATGGGTGATGAAGCATGTTAAAATTCATAAGAAAATATATGAGAAAACAGAAATCTTTTCCATTCCTTAAAATAAACAGATCTCCACAACCTTCATTTGTGATTGTCGAAGAGCTTGAACATACGTGTCAAACAGAAGCCGAAAGAGCGCTATACCAAAAACTACGAATAATGATGTATTACCCTACTCCTCATTACCGTATTAATCGGTTTGTTGTCAATATCGCTCTTATTCCATATCGCATTGCACTTATCGAACAAAAAAAAGGGCTTAATGAGAAAAAGATCATCAAATCTTTCAATCGAAAAGGATGGTCGGTCATTTTCTACCAACCTCATCAAATCTTACAAGAAGAACATAAATATGTGAATCGCATCGTTGCACTAACAGAGGAGCAAACACCACGAAGCTTGTAACTTAGACTTCTCCTATCACGTAAAAGCTACATGGATCTCTTTATATTGAAGATACATGTAGCTTTATTACGATCTAAATAGCTCGTTTTCCTGCCCTCTCGATCCGAGTCGACAACGACACATCAATATCCAACTCCGAAAACATCTGTTGCCAATTTTCTTTCGTTTTAATACAATTATCCCAGTATTTCGAATGATGACCTCTGACAACTTCACCGACACCTATAATGTCTGATCCATCTTCCTGTAATTTTTCTAGCAATTTGGTCATCACCAATTTTCCTTCTTTTGAAAACTCTTCTTCGAGCTTGCGTATATCGCTAGCATTCATCTGCCGATCCGTATCTGTTTTCTCTTCAAGTACTCCAAAAATATTTACGTCTAATTGTGCTTTTAATTTTCCACCAGAATTTACAACTGTTATATTAGATTTTCTTTTTTCGACTCGAACGATTCCCGTTTCATTATATTGTTCTGGTAATGGGATCGCAAAACTATACCCTGAGGGATTCTCTCCTCTCATCGCCATGAAAATACCAATTTCAATTGGTAGCGTTCTACCGACCATTCTATCGCCTTTAAAATATGCAACACCTTCAAGTAAAATGTTCTCACCTTCGACAACTTTAATATATGGTAAGAAACCCTCTCTCCCTTTTCTTGAGCTCGCAATCCAAAAATGCCCAATATATTGCTTCGGAAGCTTTCCTAATCGAACAGCATTATCCAATGTTTGTGATAGAAATAATGATGGGATCTGAGATACTGGAGGTGCCGCCTTCAGCGTTGCTCCTGCATCCTCTCCATTCACTAGTAGCCAAGCTGTTCTTCTCACCTCATGATTGCGATGAAGATAGTCATTAATTTCCCCTAACCCTTTTCGTGCGATTTCTTCTGACATGATGACTAATTGCAAATGACCTAAATACAGTTTCTGTGATAACTTTTGCTGCAAATTATGCATCGCATCAGCTATTGTCTTACCTAGTACCTCTACGACCCAAACCGTATCCTCCGAATTCAGTTGACCATTAGCAATAGGACCTAATGGAATTCCACCAGGTAGCGCAATTTGCGTCGTCACTCGTATCATATCCTTATCTGATGGAAACTCCTCCAAATGTGTCGCTTTGGGGTTTAATAAGCCTTCAAACTCTTCTTTTTCTAAATCTTCAACCAAATCAATCGCAATCCCTAATATATTTGCTCGATCTTCTATTTCAAAACGATCCCAACAGCCTGATAATAACAATAATAAGCACATTAAAATCAAAATCACTTTAAGAGCTTTCATTAATAGGATCACTTCCCTTCACCTTTCGAATGAATAGAAGAAACAAAGGATAACCAATAATTAAAAACAAACCAATACTTGAAACAACCTTAATAACCTCATACATTTCATAGACATCTTTTGGCAGTAAAGAAATGGCTAATATAATCCCAAAAAGGAGTGCTGCGACGATTCGTTGTCTAAAGCCAAGAAAAAGCTCTGTAGAAGCGCGTACCGAAAAATAAAATGTTGAATATAAAGTTGTAAAAACAGCAAACATCCATGCGACGAGTAACAAAGCATCTAATCGTTGAAAAACTTCTGCTGGGATTCGAACAAGCCTTCCTAATACTAGAATCGGCCACATCAAATTCTCCAATTCTGTACTACCAAACACAGCTAATGTGAAGAACATCGCCAATGTATAAAGAATGGTTACAATGATCCAACCAACAAAACTGGCCAATACCGCCTTATTCGGTTGCCTCATGAACGGAATAACCATTGAGATCACAAAGAAATTTAGCAATACCTTCGTGACTACGAATCCTCCTGTCATAAACCCATCCCATGTCGTTTCATTCCCCAGAAGCGGTTGGATGTATATCCAATCAATCTCTGTTGTTGCTACAAGCAAAATAAAGATAATCGGTGCAACTGTAAAAGCAATATAAAATAAATGAATATAAGCAAATACATTCACTGAATGCAAGCTAGCTAGCATACAGATGAAAGCAATCATCATCATCGGAACATAGATCGGTGTTTTAGGAAGTAATGATCCAATGATCACCTCACCAAACTGACGTAATTCCAATCCAGTTATAATAATAAAAAACAAAATTATTATTATAATGAAGAAAGCACCTAGCTTTTCACCAAGAATTTCTCTACTATAGCCTACAAAGGTTTTGTTATCGTAAACTTTCCCTAAATAAGCAATCGACATAATTCCAATGAGAGCGATCATAGAGCCAAATACTGTTGCTGAAATCGAAGCTGTTTCAGCTTTAAGTGCTACAAAACGAGGGAAAGCTAACATTCCCACTCCGATATTCGTACTAACTAAAATAACAATTAACTGTAAAACCGTTAGTTCACGATTTTCCATTACGATCATCCTCCTTCGGTAACAGAGGTTCTTTTGGTTTTCGTTTCACCTTAGGATCAACCCTTATTGTGTTATAAGAATGTAATTCTTCTGGCCTTTTACTTAGCCATCTTAATGGAAAGCGAATGAAGGAGTCACGTAAGCTCTGCCAATCGACAGGAGAAAAAGGACTTAAGTAAGGAACTCCGAATGAACGTAAACTAAGCATATGATTGAAAATTAGCAGCAGGGCAACCACTAATCCAAATAAACCAAACATTCCTGAAAGAAATAAAATAGGAAACCTAAGCATCCGAAAAGCAATCGCGACATTATAGGCTGGCGTAGCAAAGGAACCAATTGTGGATAATGCAATGATTACGACCGTTACAGGTGAAACAAAGCCTGCTTCAACAGCTGCTTGTCCGATAACGAGCACACCAACAATCGATATGGCTCCCCCAACTTGTTGAGGCATTCTTACTGTCGCTTCACGAAGGATTTCCATCGCTACTTCCATTATTAATACTTCAACTACGACAGGGAAAGGAACGCCACCCCTACCACTCGTTACAGCGACTGCAAATTCAGCGGGAATTAATTCTGGATGAAAGGATAAAACAGCAACATATAACGAAGGGAACAAAAGGGAAGATCCTAAAGCTAGCAAGCGAATCATTCTCACAAGGCTCGACATCAACGCACGTTCATTATAATCTTCCGATGTTTGAAAGAATTGATTGAACGTAGCTGGACATATAAGCGTAAGAGGAGTCCCTTCAATCAAGATGACAACTCGACCTTCCACTAAATTCCCGACAGCTTTGTCAGGCCGTTCGGTGTATTGAATTTGAGGGAAAGGGGATCTTGGATTATCTTCAATCAATTGCTCAATATAGCCAGTATCCAATACCCGATCAATATGAATATGTTGAAGCCGTTTCTCAACTTCCTCCACTAACTTCTCGTTAGCAATGTGATCAATATAACAAATAACAACAGTTGATTTAGTCACCTCGCCAATTTCTAGAGGCTTCACTCGAAATTCTTCAATTGGAAGACGATTCCTCAACAAAGAAATATTTGTTTGTAGGTGTTCGATGAAGCCATCCCTCGGACCGCGAATGACCTGTTCACCTTGAGGTTGTTCAATCCCCCTTTTATCAACTTCCTTCGTCTCAAATAAGATCGCTTCGCTAAGTCCATCAACAATTACCGCGCACTTCCCTCTTAATACACCGTGTAATATGTCGTCAATATGAGTAACGATTTGTCCTTCTGTATGATAGATCACTTCTTCAAATAAAAATCTCTTTAATTCCTTATCTTTCAATTCAACATCCATTGATTGTGAACGAATATAAATCATTGGCTTTAAAATAGTTTCATTAATGCTATCCTTATTAACTAAGCTTCCAAAATAAAGAACAACGACCTTCCGATTACCTACTATCCTAATCTCACGCTCGTTATAATCATGATCGTCCCCTATCACAGACTGAATGTCTTTGATGTTTTTCGATAAGGTAGGGTGGACGGGTCTTTTAGGTTTATCTCCTTTGCCATTAATTGATGAATAGTTGACGGTTTTCCACTGCCTCTTTCTTCTAAACATATTTAAAAACCCCTCATAACATAATCAATCATTTTTAATCTATATAAAGAATCCAGTCGTATTTTGCTATAGTTTAGTTAAATTATGCGTGTTCTAAAAAATCTTTCAATATCGAACCATTATTTTAAAATAATTACATAAAAAGGATATAATCAATAACGTTTTTATTGTATCAAGCAACACTAATAAATCACGCATCTTTAGCTGCAAAAATAAAAGAGGGTGTCTCAAAAGATCAGAAATTGATCTTTGAGACACCCTTCCATAAATTGTAGAGTTAGATAGGGACAAAAATACACTTAATAGAATAATGAACATAAATAGATATTCTGAAAATAAAATGCTCTTAATTTATATAAAATTTTGCCGATATAGTAAGTAACACATCCTTTCAAGGAAAAATTTTCTGCGAAGATAACATAATAAATTTAAAGGAAAAGAAGGTCTTAACATGAAAGAAAAAATAAGGAAGTTAATGGATTCTGATATTAAATCCTACATTATAAGTAAAGAGACCGGTATTCAGCAAAGTACCATTTCTAGGTTAAGAAAAGGGAACATTAAAATTGGAAGGCTTACATTAGATACGGCATTAAAACTAGTTGAATTTTATGATCAACACAAAGATAAAGTAAAGCCCCCACAAGCGTGAGGGCTATTTTGTTTCTCACAGACCTTTTGAATGTTTTTCGGAAACATGTTGGCCATCTTGAGTCAGCATCCAATCCATTCAAACCTCAAAAAACAAAAAACACCGCTAAACGCATATATATCAACGTTTTAACAGTGTTCCTAAAAAGTCTATTCTGACTTATTTTAAGTTAATGGCGTCCCAGGAGAGATTCGAACTCCCGACCGACGGCTTAGAAGGCCGTTGCTCTATCCTGCTGAGCTACTGGGACAAAAAGCGGGTGATGGGAATCGAACCCACGACATCAGCTTGGAAGGCTGAGGTTTTACCACTAAACTACACCCGCACATTCATTTTTAGTTTTTCGATGTTTTTTCATGTCTCTTCCTCTGCTCGTAACGCTACGAAGGTAGCTGTGTCGAGACAACTCGTCGCTTTGCCAATGATGAATTGCTCGTGGCTGAGGTTTTACCACTAAACTACACCCGCATATCACTTCATTTTTTCAGCGACATCTATAAATATACAGACAGATCGCTAAAAAGTCAACCATATTTGTATGATTTTTCGTGTTTATTATGATAGAGAAGCTATATAGAGAAGACCTTCTCTTATAGCTCTCTCCACTCTTATTTATAAAGTTGATCTGTACTTTTCTGTGACCTCATTTATAAACAGCTGTCAACTCTTCTACGACCTCACCATTATCCTGATGATGGAAGGTGACTTTGCTTTCATCATTAGCAGATTCGAAAATCGCATATGTTCTCGTTCGTCTCCCAAGCGGTAGCTTAATACTACCTGGGTTAATATAAATGACCCCATTTTGTTCAAACGACGTAGCGATATGAGTGTGACCAAAACAGGCTACATTCGCCCCTACCTCTTCTGCCCGATAAGAAAGAGGGTCGGTGGTCATTTTAACATTGTACAAATGACCGTGTGTCACATAAAAGAAGATACCCTCCACCTCTTCTTGTATTTCATCTGGAAAGTCTGCTCCAAAGTCACAGTTTCCTTTCACCACTTTAGCTCCTGCAAGTGCAGGGTGCTCTAACTCTAGCTCTGAGTCACCACAATGGAAAATGATATCAACCTCTGTGCGATGTCGATCAAGAATCTCTTTGACTTCATTTGTCCATCCGTGGCTATCACTTAAAATCAATGCTTTCATCTTTACACCTACTCTTTATTCCATTCATTTTCATGAGCAAATAATTGAGCGATAGCTTTTGCTCGATGACTTCGTTCGTTCTTTTCTTGTGGTGTCAACTCGGCCATTGTCCGTTGTAAATTAGGCACATAAAAAATAGGGTCATATCCAAACCCATTCGTTCCCGACTTTTCCCGTGCAATATAGCCTTCACAAGCTCCTTCATATACTAATGTCTGCTCATTAGGTCTCGCCACGGCTATCGAGCAAAAGAAGCGAGCAGCACGATCTTCGCTTGGAACATCCTTTAATTCCTGAAGAACCTTTCTCATGTTCGCCTCATCATCTTTTT
Organism: Halalkalibacter sp. AB-rgal2; assembly: GCF_041821005.1. Lineage (NCBI taxonomy): Bacteria > Bacillati > Bacillota > Bacilli > Caryophanales > Bacillaceae > Halalkalibacter > Halalkalibacter sp. AB-rgal2. Next base: position 13,625 of record NZ_JBGUAV010000023.1, on the reverse strand, counting down.
CCTCTCCTGCATAACGAGCAGAATAAATTCCGGGACGGCCGTCGAGAGCATCAATGATGAGCCCAGAATCATCAGCAATCACCATTCTACCTAATTCCTTGCTTAACGTTTCAGCTTTAACTGTAGCATTTTCCGCAAATGTTTGACCATCCTCCTTAATATCTGTCATTTTCGGAAAGTCCTTTAATGAGCGCACAATCCATTTATCTACTGAAAAAAGCTGTTTAAACTCATATACTTTTCCCTCATTTAATGTCGCAATGATCACTTCTTGTTTCATCTAGAATCTCCTTTATTTAAAACGTTCTGCTATCGTCCCTAATGCTTCCTCTTGAAGTAGCACTAATTCAGTAATTCCATCTTCTGAAAGCTCAAGCATTTTATGTAATTGATCCTTTGAATACGTTGCTTCTTCACCCGTTCCTTGCAATTCAACAAATTCATTAGAGCCGGTCATAACAACGTTCATATCGACTTTTGCCGTTGAGTCCTCCTTATAATTCAGGTCGAGGATTTCCCCATGCTTTTCATCAATCCCAACTGATATCGCAGCTAAAAAATCAGTAATCGGCCATTCCTTTATTTTTTTTACTGTAAATGCCTTTTCCATTGCCAGTGACAGTGCAACGAATGCGCCTGTAATCGATGCCGTTCTCGTTCCACCATCAGCTTGTATAACATCACAATCAATCCAAACCGTTCGTTCCCCTAATTTGCTTAAGTCGATAACGGATCGTAACGCCCTTCCAATTAACCGTTGAATTTCCATCGTTCTTCCAGATACCTTACCCTTTGAAGATTCACGAATCGTTCGCTGTTCTGTTGCTCTCGGTAGCATGGAATATTCAGCTGTCACCCAGCCCTTCCCTTGTCCACGTAAAAAGGGTGGAACACGGTCTTCAATGCTTGCTGAACAAATAACCTTCGTATCGCCCATTGAAATTAATACCGATCCCTCTGGATGCTTGATGTAATTTGTCTCAATGACAACCTTTCTCAGCTCATTTATTTGTCTACCATCATTTCTCACAGCCGAACCTCCTATAAATTCAAACTCTCACCTAGTATGACATAATGGCAAAGAGGTGATTCAATCGAATCACCTTCACTGTATCCATTATTTCCTTTTTTTATTATAAAGCAGTTTTCATACCTCGTCCAATATCTCAACTAATTAATAAGCCCCAATATTATATTCCTCAGGTCTTACAACCTCTTCAATCCATTGACCGGATTCATTTAGAACCTCAGCATCTCCCTCTACCTCAATTGCGACTTTCTCAATACCTTCTTGCTCTGTTAACGTAAGAGCAAGCATATCGAGAACCGTAGCTGATATAGCCGTTGATTGTAGCTGACTTAAGATTCCTTCATTAAAATTTAATGTGACCACACCGTTTTGATATTGAGGTTCCTCTATTAGTTTAACACCTTGACGAAAATCAGTAAGTAAAGATGTTTCAATGGAAGGGCCTTTTATCAATTGTGAAACAGCTGCTTCAATTGAGTCCTCCTCCACATTCACCCTTCTTGTCACTGGTACATAATAGGTGTTGTCCCCATTTTGAGCGAGGAAGTAAAGGGTTACCCCTTTACTATTCACCATGTCTGCTAGACCACCTGACTCCATATTAATTCCATTATCCCGACTAACGCCATCACCAATCGGTGTACTGCTGACAGGCATTGTCTCTTGTAAGTAGCCATTCACCTTAATTTGCACTTTATCGACATTATCAAATTCTGTTAACGTCCACGTAATAGCTTGAAGTATTTGTTGCTCCATATCAGGATTATACTCTTTAAATTCATTTGAGAAGTCAGCAACGGCTACTCCTTCTGTTAAATGTACATCAACCTCTGTTCCCGCTGGAATGACCGCACTAAAGCCATTTGGCAACATTTCAGTGATGGGACCACCATCAACTAAATATTCCAACGACTGCCTTAAGACACTTTCTGTCTTCGGTAAATCCATCGTTTGAGGTACAACCATCCCATTTGTGTCAATTAAATAGAGCTTTCGCTGAACTTGTTCAGTCGCTTCGTTTTCATTTGCGTTCTCATCTCCTGATTCTTCATCTCCTTCTCCCATATCAGGATCCAATTCTTCTTTTCCCTCCTGATCAAGGTCACTATATTCAGTCGGTGGTGTATCCATTTCATCGACAACATCGTCTGCTCCAAATGAGCACGCCGTCATTATTAATATAAGTAAGATGCTACATATCCCTAAAAAGAATCCTTTTCGCATTGTTTTCCCTCCTAAGATAGTTTGTACTACATGTATACGAGCTAGTTCGTACTTTAGACCAAATTTATAAGAAAAATCTTATAACCGTCGTATGCGTCGATACATGTGACAAGAAGGGAGCATATATGACTCTATTTCACTTTTTATCTATAGGGATATCCTTATTCACAAAATTTTTTAAGCCTTTAATCGTCGAACGTATCCAGTTCAGTTCTGCTTGGTACGTGGATATTCCATTCTTTAATATGGACTCCCACAAAAATTTTTCTTTTGCCGTCCTACTCCAATTAGGCATTTTTTGTTGCTCATCACTATCATATAAAGCCAATCTCTCTTCAAGCTTTTCACCATACTGATTGAGCTGTTTAATAATTTCTTCCGTCGGTAACCGATCCGCCCATGAAAGCTGCACTAAGAGTTTATGTCTAATCGGAGGAATTTCACTCGGCTCCATAATCCAGTTATAAAGTGCCTCTTTCCCCCTTTCAGTTGCATGAAAGACCTTTTTATTAGGAAGGTCTTTCTGATAAATAAACTCTTCCATAATCCATTCGTCTTTTTTCATTTCATCAAGCGTTCGATAAATTTGACTATGCGTTGCACTCCAATAAAAATTCACACTTGTCTCAAACATTTTTTTCAAATCATAACCTGTCATAGGCTTCATATCAATAAAACCTAGCATCGCAAACTTTAAAGACATCCGTTCATCTCATCCTTCCTTTTTCGCCACGTCTTGAAGACGATCATTACTCACGAATCAATACTAGTACGTAATCAATTTCTTAGCAATGAGCTTCTTCAAGCCTTCCTGCTCCTCCATACAGTGTTTTTTCCATGGAGAAAGACCACCTGACAATGTGGAAAATAATTTCTCGAATTTACTATAAAACTGCACACCGATCGTTAATCGAATTTTCGTTTTATTCGAAGCTACTTTATCAAAATCAAAGAAGCAATGCGTATTGCTTTTACTATCAATCTCCTTCCAAGGTAGTTTAATTTTAATATGAGATGGTGTTGAATGGTAACGAATTCTCTCATTGTGAATAATTTCTGAGACAACATATTCATGAACTGCGGTTTGGTTACTCACCGATTCCAAACAATCCAAAATCGAACCTACCTCTAACCGATTTCCTTCCCTTAATGTAAGGTATTCATGATCCTTTGAAATCTCCCGATAATACGTTGATAAATGATTACTAATGAAAAATTCAAATACTTGATCAATGTTAACAGGAACACAAATAGCATGCTGGATAAACACCGTATTTTCTAAATCAGGTAATACTCTCACGATTGATCGTCTCCTTTTTATAATCTATTTATGGACTATTCATCAAGTGAATTATATCAACTATTTTAAAATCCCACAATAAAATCTTCTAAAAAACACGACGATAACAGTTGTTAACATTCTTCTTCCAGGTCACCATGTAACGTACAAAAACGACATTACTCGCGAATCTATTTACACTCTCCTTGATGAAAAAAAGCCGCTGCATGAAGGATAAAATGATCCTTCTACAGCGGCTTTTTTTACATATTATTTTGAGCCAAGAGTAATCGACTCCACACGTTCTATACTCACCTCTAACCATTGATCTGCTAATACTTTAAAACGTTCAGCATTCCCTGTAGTAAAAAAATGATGGACAGGAAGGCGTTCAGACGTATAGAGCAAATTTTTATGATAAAGTAAACTACTAACCTCCCGCGCTGTTTCATCCCCAGATGAAATAATGTGCACACGTTCACCAATTGATTGACTAATCACTTCCCGTAATAAAGGATAATGAGTACACCCTAAAATTAACGTATCAAAGTCGCGGCCTTTTAATTCTCGTAATGTCTCATCTACCGTTCGTTGTGCTTCTTCGCCAGAAAATACCCCTCTTTCCACTAAAGGGACAAACCTCGGACATGCTAGGCTATCGATCGTAATCGTACTTTTAATGGAATGGAGCGCCATTTCATAAGCCCTACTCTTTATCGTGCCTTCTGTACCCAAAACAGCTACGTGATCATTTTTCGTTACCTTTAACGCACTAATCGCTCCAGGATGAACAACACCAATTACTGGAATCGACAGCTTTTGCTTCACTTCTTCTAGTACAACGGCAGCTGCTGTATTACAAGCAATAACAAGCATTTTCATTTTTTCAGCTTCAAGCCGGTTGATCATCTCCCATGTGAATGCTCGAACTTCATCTGTCGTTCGCGGTCCGTACGGACACCTCGCTGAATCACCTATGTAGACAATCTCTTCCTTTGGCAATTGTCGCATGAGTTCTTTCGCAACAGTTAAGCCACCTAATCCAGAATCTATAACTCCAATCGGTCTTTCCAACGATCTTCCCTCAATTTCTATATTATCGTGATTCTTTCATTTTTTCGTGTAGGACATCTAAGCTTTTCTCTAAGAAATCGACTTCATCTTGTGTAAATTGAGACAGTACAGCCTCTAAATAATCTTGCCTTTTTTTGATTACTTCCTTAATAATAACGCGACCTCGTTCTAAAAGGTGTATTCGAACAACTCGCCGATCCTGTGTGTCTTTTACTCGTTCAACAAGTTGGTTTTTTTCCATTCGGTCAATCAAATCAGTTGTCGTACTACAAGCTAAATAGATTTTTTGCGATAACTCACCTATCGTCATATCGCCATATTCATTTAACCATTGCAGTGCGATGAATTGCGGTGGGGTAATAGGAAATTGCGTTAAGATTTCGCGACCTTTTTGTTTAACAATTTCAGAAACTCTACGTAATGAGCGTTCAATGTCCTCAATTTGATGATCGTCCACCTTACGCACCTCCTTAATAAATGACGAAGCCTCCATTAGACATGGATAACAAAGGATTACATACTTTTTACAGCCTACCTTTCATTTTCGCCTTTTTTCATCTTATTTTCAATAGATTTTTCAACTATAGTTTGAATCATTTTTGAACATATTGAAACATTAGATGAATATGAGACTAGGACTATCTTCTCCCCACGAATTCTATTCTATTAAAGCTCTTTAATTCTACACTAAGAATTTTATACATTCTTATCTTTTTTCTAAAGAAAGGGACAAAAGCTTTTCACTTTTGTCCCTTTCTTAATAACTTGTTATTTAGCAGTTTCTAATAATTCATTTACCTTTTGTTCAACCTCATCTGCTGTATCTAAATAGAGCATATCATTAGCAAATGATTGCAAGTCTGCTTTTGACAACGTTCGGAGTTGACTTCTTGCTGGTAAAATAGACGTTGCGCTCATACTAAATTCATCTAGCCCTAAGCCTAATAATAATGGAATCGCCACTTCATCACCAGCCATTTCGCCACACATTCCAGCCCATTTTCCATGTTTGTGAGCTGCGTCAATGACCATTTTTACTAAACGAAGAATAGCAGGGTGGTATGGTTGATACAAATAGGAAACACGTTCGTTCATGCGGTCAGCTGCCATCGTATATTGAATAAGATCATTCGTACCAATGCTAAAGAAGTCGACCTCTTTCGCAAATAGCTCAGCAGCGACAGCTGTTGACGGAATTTCCACCATCATACCCACTTCAATCTCTTCTGAAACTTGTATATTCTCAGCAATAAGCTTGTCTTTTTCTTCAGCGAGCATCGCTTTAGCTGCGCGTAATTCTTCAAGTGTAGCAATCATTGGGAACATAATCTTCAAATTCCCAAATACACTTGCCCGCAATAGGGCACGAAGCTGAGTACGGAATATGTCTTTTTCTTCCAAACAGAGTCGAATAGCACGGAAACCAAGGAAAGGGTTCATTTCCTTTGGCAAATCTAAATAAGAAAGCTCTTTGTCACCACCAATATCTAACGTTCGAATGACAACAGGCTTACCTTCCATCTTTTCAACCACTTCTTTATATGCTTCGAATTGTTCTTCTTCTGTTGGAAGCTCCGTTCGATCCATATACAAAAATTCCGTACGATATAGGCCAACACCTTCACCACCATTACGTAATACGCCTTCAACATCTTTAGGCGTTCCGATATTAGCAGCTAACTCGACATGCTGACCGTCCTTCGTTGTTGTTTTCTCATTTACTAATTTAGCCCATTGCTCTTTTTGTTTTAAGAAGTCTTCTCGCTTCTTTTCATATTGACGAAGTTCATCACCGGTTGGATTCACAATAATATGACCATCAAGCCCATCAACAATGACAACGTCCCCTTGTGTCGCTTGTTCCGTAATAGACTTCGCTCCTACAACTGCTGGAATCTCTAATGAACGCGACATAATGGCTGAATGAGATGTACGACCACCGATATTCGTCGCAAACCCTTTAACAAATTCAGGGTTAAGCTGCGCTGTGTCTGAAGGAGTTAAATCTTCTGCAATAATAATGGTTTCTTCAGCAATCGTTGCAAGTGATTGAACTTGAACGTTTAATAAAATTCCTAATACGCGCTTTGATACATCACGGATATCAGCAGCACGTTCTTTCATATATTCATTATCCATACCTTCAAACATTGTAACGAACATCGATGATACTTCATCCATCGCATATTCAGCATTTTGCTTGTCTGTCTGAATCTTCTCTTTCACCGCGTCAACAAGCTCTGGGTCACTCAATACAAGAATATGTGCAGCAAAGATCTCAGCTTTATCAGGACCAAGATCTCTCTCTGTCTTATCCTTTATAACCGTTAATTCAGCAATAGCTTGTTTCAACGCATCATCAAAACGTTGTAATTCCTCTTCTACGTTCTCAATTTGACGCAGCTCAACTGATAAATCTGGTTCTTGGTGTATAAATGCCTTAGCAATCGCAACACCCGAAGATGCTGCGATGCCAGTTAGTTTTGCATGCATTTGTTATTCTCCTAACCCTTCCTTGATCACTTCTTCAATCGCTTGTAGTGCTTCAGCTTCATCTGAACCTTCAGCTTTAATGGTTACCTCTGCTCCTTGACCAACTCCAAGAGACATTACACCCATAATGGATTTTAAATTTACAGATTTCCCTTTATATTCTAATGTAAGATCAGATGAGAATTGACCTGCCTTATTTACTAATTGTGTTGCTGGTCTTGCGTGAATTCCTGTTTCTGCTGTGATTTTAAAAGACTTTTCTGCCATCGTTAATCAACCTCTCTTTTTCATTTTTGTCATTTTCCTTAACAGTATGTGCAAATTGTTTAAAGTTCTCTCTCATTTCATGATGAAAGGCCCACTTTAGTTTTGATCCTAAAAAATAGGCACAAGTAAGAATATGATGCATAAAGAGGGATACACTTATCCCGTTATTTGCTCATACACTGTCTCTTACTCATGCCTGATCTCATCAGTAACACGTAAATAAAGTGTAACCATCTATGTAGGTATATAACCTTTTTGCACTACTATTAAAAGCGAATGTTAAAAGTAGTATAGCATAATAAAAAAATAAATTTCAACTGTTTCGCTTAAAATCAGTTGAAATTAGGCTACAAATACACATTTACGCACACGTCATATTTAATGATGACATATACTATCGAGACTAAAACCCTTCATACCGTGGGACTACACCCACATGCTCTCAGCCCGAGCAAGAAGGAGTGAACTCATTGAAAGGAGCAGAATTCGGACCTAAACCCTTGCTTACAAAAAGAGAACGCGAAGTATTCGAGCTGCTTGTCCAAGACAAGACAACAAGGGAAATCGCACAGCAACTCTTTATAAGTGAGAAAACAGTAAGAAACCACATATCAAATACAATGCAGAAGCTAGGAGTCAAGGGGCGCTCTCAAGCTGTTATTGAACTCATTCGACTAGGGGAACTTGAAATATAAGCACGATTCACCTTTCTCATTCTGTTTTAGTCTTAACAGATACTCTCTCTAATATGAGGGGTGTCTGTTTTTTCTTCATATCAAATCAAAAAAGGGTGTCCCAAAAGGCTATTTTATAGCCTATTGAGACGCCCTTATAGCAATTTATGCTCCAAAGAAATTCTTAAATGATTGGAGCGTCGTTGAACGGTTTAATGCAGCAATCGATGTTGTTAAAGGAATTCCTTTTGGGCATGATTGAACACAGTTTTGTGAATTACCACAGTTTGCTAGTCCACCGTCCCCCATAATTGTTTCTAGTCGTTCCTCTTTATTCATCTCACCTGTTGGATGAGCATTAAACAGTCGAACTTGGGATAGCGGAGCTGGTCCGATGAAATCAGACTTACTATTGACATTAGGACAAGCTTCTAAACAGACACCACATGTCATACATTTTGAAAGCTCATAAGCCCACTGGCGTTTAGACTCAGCCATACGTGGTCCTGGTCCAAGGTCATACGTACCGTCAATTGGAATCCATGCCTTTACTTTTTTCAAAGAATCAAACATTCTACTACGGTCGACCATTAAATCTCGAACAACCGGGAAAGTTTTCATTGGCTCTAAATGGATTGGCTGTGTTAATTGATCAACAAGCGCTGTACAGGATTGGCGCGGTTTTCCGTTAATAACCATTGAACATGCTCCACAAACTTCCTCTAAGCAGTTCATATCCCAAGTAATCGGTGTAGTCTGTTCACCCTTCGTATTAACAGGATTACGACGGAACTCCATAAGCGCCGAAATAACATTCATATTCGGACGATAAGGCACTTCAAATTCCTCTACATAAGGAGTGCTGTTTGGGTCATCTTGTCTCGTTACTTTAAAATGGATTGTTTTTTCACTCATGATTTAACAGCTCCTTGCTTCTTTTGAGAGTAGTCACGTTTACGTGGTTCGATTAATGATGTGTCCACTTCTTCATATGTGAATTCAGGATTTTTCGTCTTAGGATTAAATTTAGCCTTCGTCGTCTTTAAAAATTCTTCATCATTACGCTCTGGGAAGTCAGGCTTGTAATGAGCACCACGACTTTCATTACGATTATAAGCTCCTAATGTAATCACCCGTCCAAGATTAAGCATTCCTTGTAATTGACGAGTAAAGGATGCACCTTGGTTACTCCATTTCGCTGTATCATTAATATTTATATTCTGATATCGCTCTAATAACTCTTGAATTTTCTCATCGGTTTGTAGCAGTTTATCGTTGTAACGAACAACTGTTACATTATCTGTCATCCATTCACCTAATTCTTTATGAAGCATGTAGGCATTTTCTGTTCCATCCATACTCATAATGTCATCGAAGGTTTGTTGCTCTTTCTTCACCTCATCTTCAAATAGCGATGATGGCATAGAATCTGCGGATTTTTCTAAGCCGTTCATATATTCAACAGCTTTCGGTCCAGCAACCATTCCTCCGTAAATAGCAGACAATAACGAATTCGCCCCTAATCGGTTAGCACCATGTTGAGAGTAATCACACTCACCAGCAGCAAATAGTCCAGGAATATTTGTCATTTGATCATAGTCAATCCACATGCCGCCCATAGAATAGTGAACAGCAGGGAAAATTTTCATCGGCACTTTACGTGGGTCATCACCCATGAATTTTTCATAGATTTCAATAATTCCACCCAATTTAATATCTAACTCTTTCGGATCTTTATGAGAAAGGTCTAGATATACCATGTTCTCACCATTAATACCTAACTTCTGATTGACACAAACATCGAAAATTTCACGAGTTGCAATATCACGTGGCACGAGGTTTCCATAAGCAGGGTACTTCTCTTCTAAGAAATACCATGGCTTACCATCCTTATACGTCCAAACTCGTCCACCTTCACCACGAGCAGACTCACTCATTAGTCGAAGTTTATCATCACCAGGGATCGCCGTTGGGTGAATTTGAATAAATTCTCCATTCGCGTAATAAACCCCTTGCTCATATAGCTTAGCAGCAGCATAACCCGTGTTAATAACCGAATTCGTTGATTTACCGAAAATAATTCCCGGTCCACCTGTTGCCATAATGACCGCATCTGCTACAAAACTACGAATTTCAGAAGTTCGCAAGTCTTGTGCCGTAACCCCACGGCAAACTTGGTCATCATCAATTACCGCCGAAAGAAACTCCCAACCTTCATACTTCGTTACAAGTCCACTTACTTCAAATCTTCGTACCTGCTCATCCAAAGCATATAATAGCTGTTGACCTGTTGTTGCACCTGCAAATGCCGTACGATGGTGCTGCGTCCCACCAAAACGTCTAAAATCTAATAGCCCTTCTGGTGTACGATTAAACATAACACCCATTCGATCCATTAGATGAATAATTCCTGGTGCTGCTTCTGTCATCGCTTTAACAGGAGGCTGGTTCGCTAAGAAGTCCCCTCCATAAACTGTATCATCAAAATGTTCATATGGTGAATCCCCTTCACCTTTTGTATTAACGGCTCCATTAATTCCACCCTGTGCACAGACCGAGTGTGAACGTTTTACGGGTACGAGCGAAAAAAGATCAACTGGCACTCCCTTTTCTGCCGCTTTGATTGTGGCCATTAAACCTGCTAGTCCACCACCAACAACGATGATTCTCCCTTGACTCATGATTGACCCACTCCTTATCTCTTAAATGTTTGCTAAATCTGGATTAACGAACGCAAGAATTGCGCGAATACCAACAAATGTTAATGCGAAGAAAATCCCCATCGTTACATAAGTGGCAATTTTCTGTGAACGTGGAGTAACTGTGATCCCCCATGATACAGCAAAAGACCAAAGTCCGTTTGCAAAATGGAAGGTCGCAGCAAGTACCCCCACTATATAAAACGCAATCATAAACGGATTGCTAAAAATGTTTGCCATCATATCAAAATTAACTTCTGCTCCAAGTGCTGCTTGAATTCTTGTTTCCCAAACATGCCATGTAATCCAAATAAGTAAAAACACACCAGACCATCGTTGAATTCGGAACATCCAATTTCGGAAAAAGCCATAATGTGAGGTGTTATTCTTCGCTTGAAATGCAATATAAACACCGTAAATAGCATGATAAAGTAATGGTACGAAAATAACAAAGATTTCAAGAAAATAGCGAAAAGGCAAATTCTCCATAAAATGTGCGGCTTGGTTAAACGCACTAGCACCTCGAGTTGCAAAATGATTAACAACAAAGTGCTGAATTAAAAAGATACCGATCGGAATAACTCCAAGCAACGAATGAAGCTTACGATTAAAATACTCTCGATTACCTGACATACTTGATCCCCCCAAAGATTCCTATCCATGTCGTATTATGTTTTGTTTTCTCTGATTTACTCTCCTATAAATCATACATATTATGAATCTAATCCGAGAAAACTGACAGGTTAATTGTACTCTTATCCCCGTCATTGGTCAAGAAAACGGATACAACTTTTCGACAATTTCAGTTCGTGCGAATAGCGACATTCGTAAACGATAAAAACAAAGAAAGGTCACCGAAAAAGTTTGGTTTTTAACTTTTTCGGTGGCCTTATTCATTAGCGATGAGTTTAAGACGGATTCTTTCTTATCCAATGATAATTCTTTCAGTAGGGTATTTATAATAGCTCTTTTGTTCTTTTCTTCGAATAGAGAATAGAAAGGCAATTAAACCTACACGACCAATAAACATGAGCACCATTAGCACTCCTTGGCTTGCAAAGGATAAATCTGCTGTAATCCCCATAGATAAGCCACACGTTCCAAACGCAGATGCCGTCTCAAATATAATTGCCATTAAAGACAATTTCTCTGTCCCTTCAAACGCGACGATTAACGTGACTGCAGCAAACAGCATCACAAGAAACACAGATAGCACGATAAAAGCCTTTTGTTTGTCCTCAGGGTGAATTTGTCGTCCAAATACTTTCACATCGCCTTTCCCTTGCGCGAAGCTTCGGATCGTCAAAAACATAACCGCAATTGTTGTGGTCCGAATTCCTCCACCTACACTAGAGGGACTAGCTCCAATAATCATTAAAAATGAAATAAATAGAAGAGTCGCCATATGCAATTCAGACACGTCCATTGTTGCTAAACCACCACTCCGTGCTGTAGCTGAATTAAATACCGCATTAAATAGCTGTTCATGCCATTGGAGTCCGACATAGTAATGACCACTTTCTAATGCCCAAATCCCTATTACACCAATTACAAAAACAGCAAAATAAGTGGCCGTCGTTATTTTAGTAAATAAACTAAATTTAAAATTAGGGTTTTTATTTGATAAGTATTCACGTAATTCCATTAAGACTGGAAAGCCAATTGCACCAGCAAATATGAGCAGTATGACAACTAGCTGTACGTAATAATCATTAGCGAATGGGATTAGTGATTGACCTGTAACGTCAAAACCAGCATTCGTAAATGCACTTAAACTGGCGAACGCACCTTGATAATAAGCTTCAGCTGTCGTATCGAAATACCGCAGAAAATAAGTCCCAAGTATGAGCGCTCCGACTAATTCAATGAGTAAAGCAACGACTAAAATCCCTCGCATTAAGCTAACCAATCCAGAGAAGCGATTTTGATTTTGATCAACCATGATCAGCATTCGTTGGGAGAAGTTAATCTTTCGTCCGAAAAGCATCCAAACAAAGGTCCCCATGGTCATAATTCCAATTCCACCAAGTTGAATGGCTAATGCGAGAAAAATAATACCAACATAATTAAACGTTTCAGATACATTAATAACCGTTAACCCAGTTACACTAACAGCACTGACAGAAGTGAACAAAGCCTCTGAATACGAAAGCTCTACTCCAGGTAAATGGGAAATAGGCAAATACAATAAAATACTAAATAAAATCATTGCAGCCACATAGGATATAAGAATGACACGAAACGGTGACAAGAATTGATTTAAACCTGACTTCATAGTTTTTCCCTCCGTCAATATACGCGAATAAGTATACCACTTTAGAAAAAAGCGTGCTAGAAATGCTAGAGAAAAATTTCATTACAACATATAATAAAAAAGGAGAGAGGTGCTTATTAGATGAATAATATAAATGAATTCGGATACAGTTTGATTCGCAACGACGTGCTAAAGGATGTGTTAGGAAGGGAACACGATCACATTTTATATTGGGTCGGCAAATCATTAGCACGAAAGTATCCGTTATCGAGCTTAGAAGAACTTCCTGAATTCTTTTTGAAAGCTAATTGGGGAAACCTCACATTAGAAAAAGAAAAAAGAAATCATTACATATACCTTTTATCTGGAGAATGGATGGGCAAAGAAGATCAACGTTGCTATCAGCTTGAATCAGGTTTTTTAGCGCAGCAATTCGAGTCATGGAAAAACCGTGGGATTGGTGTCACTTCAAATGTGCACCGGTCAACAGTAACGTTCGATGTGCAAATTGACCGACTATAAGAATGAATACTAGTTAGATAAGAAAGGAAATATCTCTTTCTACTAGTACCACATGGGAAACGTAATCATCAAAAAAGAACAACTAAGAAGCTCTTAAGCTTCTTAGTTG
>NZ_JBGUAV010000022.1:0-77581 GCF_041821005.1 Halalkalibacter sp. AB-rgal2 | reverse complement strand
AAAGAGGCTGGGGAATACATATCCCACAGCCTCTTTAAAGCTTCATTTCTTTAATTTCCTCGTTAATCCTATCGAACTCTTCTTTCTCCATCTCTTTTTCGATATAAATCAACTGAGCCGTATCTCTTACTTCAGGAAGCCGATCCATACCATTCTTTCTAATCCATTGGTAAAGCGCCTCTTCTAAATCATTTTTTGCATCGTTTACAGTTCGACCAAATGAAACACAATTGTCAAGATCAACGATTTCAATCATAATCTCCCTTTGTCCCATCCAGTTCCAAACCTTACGTATATTCCAATGGAAATCACTCGGTCTATACTTCAAACAAACTTCCCCCTACTCTTTCTCTTCTTCTTCATTCTCTTTTTTATCAACACATTCATTTAATAATAATGTAGCAACTTGCATTTGATTATGTTTGATCGGAGATGGATGGTTCTGTAACCTTTCCAACCACTTATTAAATTCACGCTTATCAATAAATTCCACATTCGTTCCTTGCAATTTATAATCAATCATTCCGTTACGACAAAGAACAACCTGCTTAATCGAAAATGTCATTGACGACTCCTTTAAACGTTCTTCAATAACAGCACGCATCCGCTTTAATGTAATAAGTGGATTAATCCGTTGCTTCTTCGTTTTATCAATGTACTCAAACCAATAACGACCTGACCGTGCTTCAAATACACTATGTTCTTTTCCATCTAAAATCGTAATACACCATATTTCTGATGGGCTAATAAGAACGATATCTAAATCAATTTCTGCCTTTTTATAAAGAAACACTGGATGATACAATAAGAAATAGCTATCTGGAATTTGTTGCGCAAAGAACCGTAGCCATTCGTCCTGTTCAAAGTCTTCATCCACATGTAATTCTCCTGTTTTCATTGACGTCGCCCATTTAATTTGCATCTTGAACAATTCATGAGCGTACTGCTTTTTCACATCATCTAACGTTTGAGCAGATCTATCAGAAGAATTGACATCTGGTATAATAGAATGTCCCCATCTTATAAATTTAGTGAAAAAAGAGCGAAGTCGATTATGATCCACTACCTGCTCTTGGTTCTCTCTGTCCTCATCAAATTGGAGTTGATCCCATTCTGTTTTTAAATAATACCATCTTTCCTTCTTATAGCGTGTATACTGACTAGGATATCGTTGAATATCAAATTGATAGCGTGACGAATAATCCTTTAATTTAATTAAATGAGCCACTTACGTCCCTCCCACCCCACATCTATTCTAAACCCTTCATAACATTATAATTCCATATTCCTTCAGTATAATAGAAAGACGAGTAAAGGAGCAATAATGGAAACAACGATTGCACTTATCGTCATCGCAATTGAGCTAATCGCTCCTTCTTGCTCACCATATTCTAACGCTTTTGCTGTTCCAATAGCATGAGAAGCACACCCAAGACCGATTCCACGAGCAAGAGGATGATGAATGTGAGCTAATTGAAAAATATAAGATGAGATAACGGAGCCTCCAATTCCTGCTACCGCAACAAAGACCGCAGCTAATGCAGGTACCCCTCCGAGTGAAGCAGCAACATCCATTGCAACAGGAGCCGTAACTGATTTAGGGACAATTGATAATTGTAACTCTTCTTTGACTCCAAGTTCACCAGCTAATAAAAGTCCCGTACTAACACCAATAACTGCTCCAATACTAACACTGACTAAAATCGTCCGCAAATATTTGATAACTAAAGGTAGTTGTCGAGAAAGCGGTAATGCTAACGCAACGACAGCAGGCCCTAGCAAATGGTCAAACCACTGCGCTCCAATATAATACGTTTCATAGGAAACATTGAAAACCGTTAAAAGAATCATAATACTAGCAGTCGCCGTTAATACAGGTAGTAAAAAAGGAATTCGAATCCTTTTATACACTGCTTTTGCAAGTATATACGCTAGCAAAGTCAAACTAAAACCAAATAACGTCACACCTACAATCAAGCTAGTTCATCTCCTTTTTTCCTTACCATTCGCTGTGAAATGAAACCAGAAATAGTCATAACGATAGCTGTACTTATAAGAGCAATGAGTAATAAGAGAGCAGCTCTTCCTTTAAACAAAGGCAAATACGGTAATGCTCCTACGGTTACTGGTATAAATAACAAAGGTAGGTGCTTAAGCATTAAAGATGCACCCTGTTCGACCCACTTTGGTGGAATGAGACCAATTGATAAAGCTAAGAATAATAGCGTCATCCCAATAATACTCCCTGGAATAAACAATGAAAATAATTGTTGTATCCAAACACCCAGATAATAAATAACAATGAAAATGGATAATTGCAAAGTCGTTTGTAAATACTTCATATTCCCTCCGAATTGATAGCGAAAGATATCTTTATTCTAAAAGCGCGATTATGATACACTATAGGAAGTTTCTTGACAGGAAAGGACGTGTACCCATCATGAAGGTAGTAAATAATATAGCCGATCTAATTGGACAAACTCCATTAATTCGCTTAAACCGCATCACTGACCCAAATGGGGCAGCTGTATATTTAAAAATGGAGATGCAAAACCCAAGTGGGAGTGTTAAAGACCGCGCTGCCTATCAAATGATTATACAAGCTGAACAAGACAACCTCATTCAGCCTAATTCCACAATTATTGAACCAACTAGCGGCAATACTGGTATTGGCATTGCGATGAATGCCGCTGCTCGAGGCTATAAAGCCATTCTAGTCATGCCTGATACGATGTCACAAGAACGAATTAACTTGTTAAAAGCATACGGTGCCGAAGTTGTTTTGACAGATGGTGATCTAAAGATGCCCGGTGCTATTCAAAAAGCAAATGAACTAGCTAAGACGATCCCAAATAGCTTTATTCCGATGCAATTTGAAAATAGTGCAAACCCTGATGCCCATCGCCATACAACAGCAGTTGAAATTAAAGACAGTCTTGATTCAATTGGCCAGTCACTTTCCGCATTTGTCGCAGCTTCTGGCACAGGCGGAACGATTACAGGTACTGGCGAAGAATTAAAGAAAATGTACCCGCAGTCAACGATCCATGTCGTTGAACCAGCTGGCTCTCCTGTTCTTTCAGGAGGGAAGCCTGGTCCCCACAAGCTTGTAGGGACTAGTCCAGGATTTGTACCACCTATTTTAAATGAAGATGTCTACGATCAGATCCATAATGTAGAAGACGAAGATGCCTATAACATAACGCTTCGCCTAGCACGGGAAGAAGCCATTCTTGTCGGCCCTTCCTCAGGTGCAGCTTGCTATGCAGCACTGCAAATCGCTAAGAAGCTCACAACACAAGATTCGGTCGTCGCCATTGCTTGTGACACTGGAGAACGATATTTATCCACAGATCTATTTGATTTCGAAAGTTAGTTCTTTCTTAGCGTTCGATCATTAATAGCGTCAACACCTAATGAGAAGACCCACACTTCTCATTAGGCTTTTAAACGTTAAAACAGAGCCAGGCACTTTCTATGTTGCGGCTTTCTCATAACATAAGTATTATTTGGCTAACTCATACATAGCATCGGCATAAATCGCCGTCATCTTCAACAAATCTTCAATTAGAATTTCTTCATTTTTCTGATGTGCTAGATCTTTTCTTCCAGGGAACAATGGGCCAAATGCGACTCCTTTGTGCAAAGATCGGGCATACGTTCCACCACCAATTGCTAGAAGCTCAGCTTTCTCACCAGTGTGACGCTCATAAACGGCCTGTAACGTTTGAATAAGCGGATCATCTTTCTCGACATAGCTTGGCTTCATATGATCAATAATCCGACAATTGAGCTTTTGCTCATTTGCAAGCGTTGTGAGCTTATTGATAAGAACATCACCATCTTTCGTTACAGGATAGCGAATGTTGCAGCCTAATTGCGCATCTCCATCCGCTTGATAGGTGATTAAGCCTGCATTCACACTTAACATTCCTGAGACCTCATCCTTCATATCAATGCCTAAGGATTTCCCATTGTAGTCATGTCTCATCGTTGAAACAATTGAGAGAAATCGACTTACTTCATCTTGGAGATTACCTTGATGAACTAAGAAATATGCAAGCTCAACTCCAGCATTTACTCCTACTTCTGGTGTTGATCCATGAGCAGCCTTGCCATAACAGGTGAGTTCTATGTTGCTCTGTTTCAATCGAGCCATTCCATCTAATCCTTCATCTTGCAAATAGTGCTCATATTTCTCTTTAATCATTTCTAAATGTGTAAGATTCCCTTCAAGTAAGGCAACTGCTTCATCAGGTACCATGTTCATTCTCTCACCAGCAGTAAAGCGAACTAACTTGATAGTAGAGTTAGGCGGAGGCTGATTATTTACTTGTCTAGACTGTGATAGTATCACATCAATGATTCCTTTCTCAGCATGTATAATCGGAAAATCCGCATCAGGAGCAAAACCAATCACTGGCATTTCTTCTTGCTTAAAATAATGCTCAACACAACGCCAGTGGCTTTCCTCATCCGTACCGATAATTAATTGAACTCGCTTGTTCACCTCTAGTCTTAATTCCTTTAATAACACTAATGCAAAGAAAGATGCAATCGTCGGTCCTTTATTATCCATAGCTCCTCTAGCAATAATAGCCTGATCTCTCACCTCTGCAGCAAAAGGGTGCGTTTGCCAACCATTTGACTGAGCTGGCACTACATCAATATGACATAACACACCGACACTTTCTTCTCCATGACCATACTCTATTAACCCAGCGTAGCCATCAACATTTTTGGTTGATAAATTAAAATCCTTACCTCGTTGTAATAAATACGTTAATGCTTCGTCAATTCCCTTGCCAAATGGAGTCGATTCAGTCGCAGTCGATTCGTTAAGAACACTTTCAATTTGCAAAAATGCTCTAGCTGTTTCGACAATTTGTTCCTTCCGTTTGTTCACTTCTTCTCGCCAATTCACATCATATCCCCCATTTAAACAATTATGTAGTGCTTCGCTTTGCTTATTTATCTTGTCTATTGTAAAATGTAATTAATGAAAGGTTCTACACGTGTATAAATCAAAGAACCACTTAACGATACCTTTCTTAAAAGTAAATTGCAACTGTCCCTAAATGTCGATGTTGTTTCCCTCGTCCATGTAATAAGCGTCATGAAAGGAGCTTCTATTACATAGACTCTACTTAACAAAGTCATGATTAAGAAGAAGGAGTGGTTGTTTGAAAACTTCAACTGATCGTATGCTGACTCGAATTAAGTCTATCTACCTTTACATCAAACAAAAGGGGGCCGTCACAACGAATGAACTAGTTGAAGAGTTCGGAACGACTCAACGTACCATCCAACGTGATTTAAACGTCCTTGAATACAACAAGCTCGTTGAGAGCCCCAGTCGTGGGAAATGGACGGTCACGAATAAGAAAATCCGCGTATCGTAGCCAATAAAAACCAGAGGAACGAAATCCTCTGGTTTTTATTGGTTAGTATGATCATTAAATAGGAGAGGCCATTCATCCTCACGCAGTTCACGATATCCTCCCAATTCCAACGTTTCATCTAACCGTAAGTTAGCAATCTGTATTCGTTTTAATTCCATTACTTTCTTCCCCACTGCTTCAAACATCCTTTTGACTTGGTGATACTTTCCTTCAGTAATCGTTAATTGTACTATTGAGACCTCACCTGCTTTTAAAATGGTTAACTCTGCAGGCTTTGTCCAATAACCGTCATCTAATTCCACACCTTTTTGAAAAAGGAGTTTTTCCTTATCGGTTACTTGCCCATCCACTTCAGCTATATACGTCTTTTTAACATGCTTCTTAGGAGACATAAGCGAGTGAGAAAATTGACCATCATTTGTTAACAGTAATAATCCTTCTGTATCTTTATCTAGACGTCCTACCGGAAATGGGTCATATCGCTGATCATCAATCTCCAACAGATCAACAACGGTTTGGTGATGATGATCCTCTGTCGCCGAGATAACCCCTTTTGGTTTATTTAACATTAAATAGATAAACGGTTGATAATAAATGGTTTCATCATAGACGCTCACTGTATCATTTTGTGGGTCAACTTGCGTTTTCGCATCTTTCACAAAATTGGCATTCACTTTTACAGCACCTGTTTTCAGAAGCTTCTTCACTTCTTTTCTTGTTCCATAGCCTGTATGGGATAATAATTTATCAAGTCTCATTGATGATCCACCTTTTTTTGCACTTCATTTACAAATGTACGAGCAAAATGACCAAGATCTCCTGATAAATAACTGTTTAAAACACCAGGAACTACTTGTTTGAGCATTTGTGAAGAAATATCATCTGAGATACCTTTTTTCTTTAATTCCTTCTCAACAGTCATAGCCATTTCGATCGCTGCTTTCGTTGCAAGCGTGTTAGCCATCAGAACCTCTTCTTCTGTTCCAATGACAACTTGCATGAGAGGAAATAACTGATTGATCCAGTCTCGTTTTCCACTCCATTGCTTCTCGAGAACGAGCGTACCACCTTGATCATATGTCGCTTGAATCGCATGACCAGCAAACTTTAATGGAAGCACAGCTTGTCCTTGCAGCATCTCTTCAACATCTTCCTTCATCAACGCAGTTGCCATATGGTAAAGCGTCGCCTCTTTTTTTAAAAAAGGATTCGCTTCTTTAAAAAAAGCCTGATAGCTGGAGGCAGGGATACAAAGAAAGATATCATCAGCGACTTTTAATTGTTCGATAGAGACTTTCGTTAAATGGGAATACCTTGCTAATAACGATTGTATCTTACTTTCGTTTCGTCCATACACCCCGATTGTCTCTGAACGATTGACTCGATCAATAAGCAATGTTGCTAACCTTCCAGAACCAATGATTACTTTCATGATCATCCCTCCTCATTTTTTTCACTTCACAACTTCTTCTATCTATACCCGTGTTAACGTGCGTTCACTCTTATCATGACAAACTATTTTCATCAGATTCAAACATATAGTGCTTCGTTCGCATATTAACATTCAAAACAATTCCCATTGCAATCATATTCGTAATGAGAGCACTTCCCCCATAGCTAATAAAAGGGAGTGCCAAGCCAGTAATCGGCATTAATCCAATCGTCATCGCAATGTTTTGAAAAACTTGGAAAACAAGTAAGCCGATCACTCCTGAAACTAAATACGTTCCAAACAAATTGTTACACGTAAGGGCAATTATAATCATCCGATAAAATAATAAGAAATACGTCACTATTAAAATAACGGCTCCAAAGAACCCAAATTCTTCTCCAATGACAGTAAAAATAAAATCAGTATGAATTTCAGGAACCGTATCACTTTGTGTTTGCACTCCTTGCATGAAGCCAGTTCCATACAATTGCCCCGAGCCAATTCCACGAATAGCCGTAACGAGCTGATATCCGAAGCTTCCTTGATATTCATAAGGATTTAACCAACCATAAATACGATCTAATTGATGACCAGCAATAAATTTTGAAAACAATTCATAATTCGTATTATGGAGATAAATAAGCCCTAACAACCCGGCAACTGCTGATAGCCCAAGTGCAAGCAAAATCCTCCACGCAACCCCCGACAATAGTAGCATCGTTGCAATCACACTAGCAATAACAAGAGCCGTTCCTAAATCAGGTTGTCGCAAAATAAGGAAAAAAGGTGGCAACCCGACCGCTAACACTTTAAAAACAATAACAAGATCTGACTTCAAATCTTTAGACACACGATTATGGGTAATCTTAAATAACATGTGTGCCAAAATGATAATCAGAACGATCTTCATAATTTCTGACGGCTGTGGCTCCGCAAAGCCTAAATCTAGCCAGCGAGTTGCCCCATTTCTATGCACTCCTAAAGGTGTGAAAGATACTAATATTAAAGAAATTAAACTTATGAAATATAATGGGATTGAGAAGCTCTTAAACAAATCATAATCGACAAATAGCATCCCAATCATGATAATAAAACCCGCTACATAAAACACTAATTGTTGTGTAACGACAGCAGAAGGAACCAAGGCATATTGAGTAGAACCAGAAACCCCACTATAAATCGCTAACAAGCTAATACACATTAAAACAAACATTAAAAACAGTAGCGTATAATCGATCTGTTGAAAAGGTGTCTTTCTTTCTTCCATTTGACCCTCCATCTATAGAGCAGCAATCTTACTTATGAAGCAGAAAGCTGGACGTCATCTTTATTTTCATTTAAACGTTGTTGCCGAATGTTGTAGCGAGAAATATTGGCTAAAATCGCCAAAGAGACTAAAGTAACTAACAAGGATGAACCTCCATTACTAACGAGCGGAAGGGGAATACCTGTAATAGGTAATAGACCCGTTACCGCACCAACATTAAACACTACTTGAATCGCAATTTGAAAGACAATTCCAAATGCTAACAAGCTCCCAAACGGGTTCTTACATCGTGTCCCGATCATGACCCCACGAAACAAGATTAGAGCATGTGCTCCTAAAACGAATAAAATGCCTAGAAGACCTAGTTCTTCAGAGATAACAGCTAGAATAAAATCCGTAAATGGCTCAGGTAAATAAAATAACTTCTGCACACTTTGTCCCAGACCCGTACCACTTATTCCACCATGAGCAATCGCAATATACGATTGAATCAATTGTAATCCAGAATCTAACGGATCAGCAAAAGGATCAACAAAAGAAGTTAATCGTCTTATGCGATAGTCCTCAGACATTGAAAAAGCAGCGAACAAAGATCCACCTACAACACCTAAACTTAATAAATGCCACCATTTTGCACCTGAAAAGAAAACAATGATGACTGCCACAAGCATAATGGACGTCGCCGTTCCTAAATCAGGCTGAAGCATAATGAGACCAAATATAAAACCTACAATGATAAGTGGTGGCATGACACCGCGAATAAATTGATCGATGTATGCTTGCTTTTGTGAATACACCTGTGCCAAATAAATAATAATCACAATTTTGACCACTTCCGAAGGCTGAATTTGAAATGATCCAATCCGAATCCATCTTGTTGCTCCATTGACAGTATAGCCTACTCCAGGTACTAGGACGAGTGCCAGTGCGATGAGTGATAAGATAATAAGCAATGGTGATAGCTTTTTATATAACCGAAAAGGAACATGCATGACGACAAAGAAAAAGAAAGCTCCAAGAGAAAACCATTGTAATTGTCGTTTTATAAAATAATATGGGTTTGGTGTTTCCATTGCGATTCCAAATACATAGCTTGCACTAAAGACCATAATAAGGCCAAATATCGTAAGAAGGAATACAGTTATTATTAAGAACCAATCATTATCTTTTCGAAATGAATATTTCATCGCATCCTCCAACTACACCCTATTTCTACCATTTCTGTTCAAGATTATTGTGAGCTATTCCTTTATTATATCAAAGGCGAAAAAAGAGCAAAAGAGGATATCATTAGCAACACTTGTCGAATGCCCACTAATTACCTTGCTGTTGTTTTGCCTTTTCTCTTTTCAAGAAACGAAAACGATTTCCTAATACTTGTCCTGCTAAATGAGAGCGGTAAGATAGGAACATAAAAATAACAAAACCTACTCCTGTCCCTAAAAGCAAAATTCCCCACTCAGCTAAACGTGTCAACTCTTCCAGCATTTGTCGCATCCCAAGGTTAATGACAATCACGCCTATAGCCATTATAAACGAGAAGATTGAAATAAGGAGTGCTCTTTTCATAATAAATCCATAATGGAATTGAGCGTATTTTCCAATCGCTGTGATCGTAACAGCAAGCGAAGTTATATAACCTAAATAGGTTGCGAAAACTCCCCCTATTGGACCAAGCCAAGAAAGTAACACTTGAGTTGTTAATAGCTTAACGAATAAACCTACTGCTAACGCGATGACAGCATATTTCTGTTTATTAAGCCCTTGTAAAATGGCTGCTGTTACAGCAAACAGTGCAAAGAATAAAGTGATTGGTGCATAATACCGTAAAATATAACCACCTATTTCAAGATCCTCTAGTCCGTATAAAGACCCAAAAACTGAATAAGAAAGTACAGATAGCCCTACTGCAGCTGGTATGGTTAAAAAGAGAATGATTTGAAAAGTTTGCGTAATCTGTTTCTGTAACGTTTGTTGATCACCGCTCGTATATGATTTAGTAATCGTTGGAATCAACGTCACAGATAAAGCAGTCGCTAAAGCCATAGGGATGAGAATAATTTTATGGGCTGTCCCTGAAAACACACCAAAATACGTCTCAGATACGACCTGATCCATCCCATTAGCCATTAGTGTATGATTAAACGTAAATAAATCAATTATTTGGTACAGAGGTAAAGCTAAACCAACAAACGAAAGAGGGAGAGCATACGCTATTAACTCTTTATACATCTCTTTATAGGAAAGCTGATGATCGACGGTGCTTTTATCAATTTGCTCATAGATAAACCGTCTTCGTTTAAACCAATACATCACTAATACGATTAAACCACCAATCGCACCTGTAAATGCTCCAAATGTTGCAAATCCAACTGCCGTACCTACTTCGCCATTCATCACTTGTATGATTAAGAAAGTCACAACTAGGATAAAGAAAATACGAACGAGCTGTTCAATCACTTGTGAGACAGCAGTTGGCCCCATTGATTGAAAGCCCTGGAAGTACCCACGGATTACAGCCATAATAGGAACGATAATTAAGGCAATACTCACCATTCGAATCGTAAAAACAATATCATCGTGTGTATTTCCGCGAAGATCTGAAGAATCAACGATAAGAGGAGCTAAAGATGGTGCAGACAGAAATAATAATAGAAAAGCGACACATCCTGTTATGGATAGAACGATGATTCCTGACTTAAACAAGCGATGACCTGTACGGTAATCACCTAATGTATGATATTTTGAAACAAATTTTGAAATCGCTAAAGGTACTCCTAAAGTTGCCAAACTAAGCAAAACCATGTAAGGGAGATAACCATAATTATATAATGCTACCCCAGTTGAGCCTACGATAGCTGTAAACGGAAAAATATAAATGAGACCAAGTACTTTTGAAATCATTGTCGCAGCTGTTAAGAGCATTGTGCCGCGCAATAACTTTTGATCAGACATCGTCATACCTTCTTTCCCTAAGAAAAGCTGCATAGCAGTCTTTTCTTAATTGCATCGTGCGTAGCCGTTTCACGGGTTTGAGTTAATCGGAGAGTGAACTTCTTTCAGATTAAGTGTAACGTGCAAGCCGACGCCCTTCTCTGAATTCTCTTACACCCACTTTGGTTAATCTTTTAGAATTTTATAAATAAAGAAAAAAGCAAGTAGCTTCTATTCTTAAATCCATATAACGTTCCTCGTCTTAACATTTACTTTTAAAGACTCCTTTGCATTTTACCATAGAGTCAAGTCTAGTGCTTAACTAAAAGGTTGCAAAATTCTAACATTCTTTGTAATTAATTTATACCCCGTGCTTGCTTTCCGTTTCATAAATTGGTATACTTCTTTATTCTTTGTATGAGATGAGGTGTAGAAGTGAAACAAGATGTCATTATCATTGGTGGTGGGCCATCTGGTCTAATGGCCTCTATTGCCGCTGCAACATACGGTGCCGACGTACTGCTTATCGATAAAGGAAGTAAACTCGGACGCAAACTAGCGATTTCAGGTGGTGGACGTTGTAACGTTACAAATCGAATGGAAACAGACCACCTGATTGCCCATATCCCTGGGAATGGACGATTTATGTACAGTCCTTTTTCTGTTTTCAACAATGAAGACATTATAGCTTTTTTTGAAGGGCTTGGTATCGCGTTAAAAGAAGAAGACCGCGGGCGCATGTTTCCCGTTAATGACAAAGCGACCACAGTAGTCGAAACGCTTTTACGTGAAGTTTATCGACTCGGCGTAACCATTCGGACAAATACTCACGTTGAAACGATAGAATATGTAGAAGGTGCTGTCGATTACGTTCAACTATCAACAGGAGAAAAACTATACACTTCCTCTGTTATTATCGCAACAGGAGGAAAGTCAGTTCCACACACCGGCTCCACTGGAGATGGTTACCCTTGGGCAACAAAAGCTGGTCATACGATCACCGATCTATACCCGACAGAGGTCCCAATTACTTCTAATGAACGATTTATAAAGAATAAAACACTACAAGGCTTATCCTTACGAGATGTCCATCTTTCTGTTCTTAATCATAAAGGAAAGAAAATAAAGACACATGATGGTGATATGATTTTCACACACTTCGGTCTATCGGGGCCAGCCGTATTACGATGTAGCCAGTATGTCGTAAAGGAACTCAAAAAAGGAAAAACACCCTCCATTAAAATGGAAATCGATCTCTTTCCTAACGAGTCACTAGAGGCTTTATTTCAAATGGTTCTGAAACTCATGCAAGCTGCTCCGAAAAAAGCCGTCAAAAATGTGTTAAAAGGCTTTATTAGTGAACGAATGCTTCAATTTCTGCTTGAGCGAAGTAACATTGACTTGAATGCTGACAGCCAAGCGATTGCTCATGATGAGTTGAGAGCATTCACTCAAGAATGTAAGCATTTTTCATTCGAAGTAAATGGTACGCTATCGATTGAAAAAGCGTTTGTTACTGGTGGAGGGGTTTCGATTAAAGAGGTGGAACCAAAAACGATGCATTCAAAAAAGATGCACGGGCTATACTTCTGTGGAGAAGTTCTGGATATCCACGGCTACACAGGAGGCTATAACATTACTGTTGCATTTTCCACAGGGTACACAGCAGGAAAATCCGCTGCAGAACAAGTTGTTCACAGTTAATATCCACATTACACACATGAATTTAATTATCTCACAAACATTTCCACAACCTAATTCCCCACAACAGCGGTACATATAAGCCGCTCCTGAAATATACTTCGCTACCCGCGGGAAGTAGGTGAGCGCATTCGAAGCGAATAATTATGGCCATGCTCTTTAATCAAAAAAGCGTATCGACTACCTCGCTATTGCGGAACTTTGTCGACAGGCTAAGACCATTCTGGATTACCAATCCAGAATGGTCTTTTTAGAACAATAAGGATTTAAAAAACTTTGTGTGTTTAATAAGGAAAACATCTCACACTCATCCAACAACTATATTCACAAGCTTACCTGGTACAGCAATGACTTTGCGAACGGATTTATTACCAATCGCTGCTGTAATCTTTTCATCAGCTAAAGCTAATTCTTGCATTCGTTCACGAGATGCATCTGCAGGAATAACAAGCTTAGAACGAACTTTTCCATTTATTTGAGCAACGACTTCAATTTCATTTTCCACTAAAAACGCTTCGTCATAAGATGGCCACTGTTCATATGCAATCGTTTCTGCGTGTCCTAGCTTCTCCCAAAGCTCTTCTGCTAAATGTGGTGTAATCGGTGCAATTATTTTTACAAAGCCCTCCATTAAGTCGCTCGGAAGACGGTCTTGCTTGTAGGCTTCATTTATGAACACCATCATTTGAGAAATCGCCACATTAAAGCGTAGCTCGCTCATATCCTCTGTTACTTTCTTCACCGTTTGATGATAAGCACGAATGAATGCTTCTTCACCTTTTGATGCTTGGATTTTATCGCTAAGCTCTCCTGATTCTTCATTTACATATAAACGCCAAATACGGTCTAAGAAACGACGCGATCCATCTAATCCGTTCGTTGACCACGCAATCGATCCATCTAATGGTCCCATAAACATTTCATATAAGCGAAGTGTATCAGCACCGTGACTCTCTACTACATCATCAGGATTCACAACATTTCCTTTTGATTTACTCATCTTCTCATTGTTTTCACCGAGGATCATGCCTTGATTAAATAGCTTTTGGAATGGCTCCTTCGTTGAAACGACACCAATATCATAAAGAAATTTATGCCAGAAACGAGCGTACAATAAATGCAGTACCGCATGCTCCGCTCCTCCTATATAAATATCAACAGGTAACCACTTTTCTAGCTTTTCCTTGTCAGCAAGCACTCGGTCATTGTGTGGATCTATATAACGTAAATAGTACCAGCAACTCCCCGCCCATTGTGGCATTGTATTTGTTTCACGTCGCCCCTTTTTACCTGTCGTAGGGTCGGTTACCTCTAACCAAGTTGTTTCGTTGGCAAGAGGTGATTCACCTGTTCCAGAAGGGCGAATCTCCTTCATTTTTGGTAACACTAAAGGAAGCTCTTCTTCTGGGACAGTTGTCATTGTCCCATCTTCCCAATGTATAACAGGAATCGGTTCCCCCCAATAACGTTGACGGCTAAATAACCAATCACGTAAACGATACGTTACTTGCTTTTTCCCATACTGATTTGCCTCTAACCATGTGATCATTTGCTTAATTGCTTCTTCTTTACCGAGGCCATTTAAGAATTCGGAGTTAACATGCTCACCATCTCCAGTATATGCCTCTTTGTCTACATTCCCACCAGCAACTACTTCTTGAATCGGTAAATCAAATGCCTTCGCAAACTCATAGTCTCGTTCATCATGAGCAGGAACGGCCATAATGGCCCCTGTTCCATAGCTTGCTAATACATAGTCAGCAATCCAAATAGGTACCTTTGCACCGTTAACAGGATTAACCGCAAATGCCCCAGTAAAGACACCTGTTTTTTCTTTTGATAGCTCTGTTCGCTCAAGGTCGCTCTTTGCCGCTACCTGTTGTTTATATTCTTCTACAACAGACTTCTGCTCATCTGTTGTAACAAGTGTTACAAGCTTATGCTCCGGGGCAAGCACCATATACGTCGCTCCAAACAAAGTATCTGGTCGTGTCGTAAACACTCTTACTTCTTGATCAGCGTGACCATCAACCGAAAAGATGACCTCCGCACCTTCAGAGCGTCCAATCCAATTGCGTTGCATATCTTTAATACTTTCAGGCCAATCCAACTCTTCTAAATCTTCTAACAGTCGATCTGCATAAGCAGTAATTTTCAGCATCCACTGCTTCATCGGGCGACGTTCAACTGGATGGTCGCCTCGTTCACTTTTTCCATCAATCACTTCTTCATTGGCTAACACGGTTCCAAGTGCTGGACACCAGTTCACCGCAACCTCATCAATATAGGCCAATCCTTTTTCATATAGCTTCGTAAAAATCCACTGTGTCCATTTATAATAGGAGGGATCCGTTGTATTCACTTCACGGTCCCAATCATATGAAAACCCAAGAGCTTTAATTTGTCTACGGAAATTGTCAATATTCTGTTTTGTAAATTCCGCAGGATCATTCCCTGTATCTAACGCATATTGCTCTGCTGGTAATCCAAATGCGTCCCAACCCATTGGATGAAGCACTTGATACCCTTGCATACGTTTCATACGGGATAATATATCTGTAGCAGTATAGCCCTCTGGATGTCCAACGTGGAGACCTGCTCCCGAAGGATACGGAAACATATCTAAGGCATAAAATTTCGGTTTATCGTTCCCCTGTTCTTCATTCGTTCGGAACGTGTTATGTTCTTCCCAATACGTTTGCCACTTACGTTCAATTTCCTCATGTGAAAATGCCATCTTTGTTCCTCCTGTATCTAAATTAACCACGACGATTCATAGCCTTTACATGCATAAGCCTTTTATAGCTCTGCTCTGTAGCTAACAAAATCTAAACTTCTAAAAAAACCCCCACCCCTAACAGACGTTAGGGACGAGAGTTATCATCCCGCGGTACCACCCACATTAATGAATACATAGATTCATTCGCTCAAAACGTATATCGGACGTAACCCGTTGAAAAGGTTATGTATACCCTATTTCAAAAACTCCAAGGTAAGTTCACGATCATTGTTCGACTGACTCGCACCACCCGTCAGCTCTCTTAGTTCCCAACTTACGTTACTACTCCTTCTCGACATTCTTGCATTATGAACTTACTAGTATTGTATGAATTCACAGTCGTGCTGTCAAGCTAGCATATTGCTTTAGTGCCATTGACATTCAATAAGCATTTGAAACATGAATCGCTCGTGATAAACTGTTTAAAGAGTCAGTAAAAAAGCTGATCATTTACTTTGTTGATTAAAGGAGTTTCGTATGAGCATTAATCAAACTAAACCAAGCCACTTTGGCGATAAACGATTTTATTCATGGAACCATTATTTAAAGCAACAATTTGGTGAAAGAGTTTTTAAAATCCCTTTAGATGCTGGTTTTGACTGTCCGAACCGTGACGGCCATGTCGCTTTCGGAGGCTGTACCTTTTGTAGTGAACGTGGTTCTGGCGATTTTGCAGGTGACAGACGTGATGATCTAGTTACTCAATTCCATTCAATTAAAGAAAAAATGCATCAAAAGTGGAAGTCTGGAAAATATATTGGGTATTTCCAAGCGTATACCAATACATATGCCCCTGTTGATACATTAAAAAATTATTTTGAAAAGATTCTTGAACAAAAAGGAGTTGTTGGACTTTCCATTGCTACAAGACCAGATTGTCTTCCTGACGATGTCGTGGCTTACTTAGCCGAGTTAAACGAGCGCACGTTTTTATGGATTGAGCTAGGGTTGCAAACGGTCCATGAGAAAACCGCAACAATCATTAATCGAGCCCACAATTATCAATGCTATAAGGAAGGAGTTGAGAAGTTACGAAAGCATGGAATACGAGTATGTAGTCATATCATTAATGGCCTTCCTTTAGAGACCGAGGACATGATGCTGCAAACAGCTGAAGAAGTGGCACATTTAAATGTACAAGGAATAAAAATTCATTTACTCCATTTATTAAAACGAACACCGATGGTTAAACAATATGAAAAAGGATTAGTTCAATTAATGGACTTTGATTCATATATTCGCCTAGTCGTGGATCAATTAGAAATCCTTCCATCAGATATGATCGTACACCGTTTAACTGGGGATGGCCCTGCAGACTTAATGATAGGTCCAATGTGGAGCTTAAATAAGTGGAAGGTCTTAAATGCCATTGAATCCGAATTAACAAATCGAAACAGTTGGCAAGGTAAATATTATCAAATAGAAAAGGAGTTTCAGCAATGAATGTACAAGGAATCCTTCCTTTTGCTCGAACACTTCTAGAAAACACATTAGAAAAAGGCGATATTGCCATTGATTGTACTGTCGGCAATGGACATGACACGGTATTTCTTGCTCAACTCGTTGAAGCAAGTGGACATGTTTATGGATTTGATATTCAAGAAGAAGCCATCAACAAAACGAAACAGCGGTTACGTAAAGAGCACCTTGATCAGGTTACACTCTTCCATTGTGGTCATGAACAGATCGTAACGAAACTTCCCACCGATCACTTGTGCAAAGTCAAAGCGGCTATTTTTAATTTAGGCTACTTACCAGGTGGAGATAAAAGCATCGTCACACAAGGTACAACCACAATTAAGGCGATTAAAGATTTGTTGCAAAAAATGCCTCAAGGGGGGACGATCGTATTAGTGATTTATCATGGTCACCCAGAAGGCAAAAAAGAAAAGGAAACTGTTGAATCATACGTGACGCAAATTAACCAGAAAACAGCCCATGTCCTTAAGTATCAATTTATGAACCAAGTGAATAACCCTCCATACGTCATCGGTATTGAAAAAAGATAACCTTGACAAATGGACAGGCTGTCAAAAATAATAGGAAGAACAGATCATAGCTGTTATACAAAAAAAGGAGTGAACGTAAGTGAGCTTATTAAAAACTATTTTAAATCATAATGAACATTTTGTAGCTTCTGAACAATTTAAACATTATGAAACAACAAAATTCCCAGATAAGAAATTAGTAATTCTAACGTGCATGGATACGAGACTTCATGATTTATTACCTGCAGCGATGAACATTAAACAAGGAGATGCTAAAGTCATTAAAAATGCCGGAGCTGTAATTTCACACCCTTTCGGAAGTGTGATGAGAAGTATTTTAGTAGCCCTTTACGCACTTAAAGCAGACGAAGTGATGATCATAGGCCATCATCAATGTGGGATGGCAGGGTTAGAGTCGTCCAATATTCTCGATATGGCCGAATCTCGTGGAGTGAATATGGAATCAATCAAAGATTTAGAGTTTGTTGGTGTTGATGTTGACAAATTCTTAACTGGTTTTCAAAGTGTAGAAGAAAGCGTTGAGCATAGTGTAAACATTGTTCGCAAACATCCTCTAATGCCTGACGATGTTCCAGTCCACGGACTTGTTATTCATCCTGAAACAGGAAAACTAGACCTTGTGAGCAGTGGCTACAAACTTTAAAAACGAAAAGAAGCTGGGACATAACTAGCGTCAAGAGAAAGGGCGAGACTCCTCCCCGCGGAAAGCGAGGAGGCCACTGAAAAACTTCCGTTTTTCGTGCTAATAAGATTTTAATTGAAAAGAAAAGGCAAATTCCCTCCATTTTCGGATGAGAATTGCCTTTTCTTTTGCTACTTGTTACTCTTTTTCATTCAAAAGCTTTATTATTCTCTTGAGATTCACCGCAAATATCGTGGTAGCAGCTTGAATTTGCATACCAAACAGACCCGAGGATGATGCAATTTTTATCCCGTGTCTCTTTTTTAATTCGCTATTTTTTGCTTCTATTTTATAACGTGACTTTGCCATTTCTTTAAACTCTTCTGTTTGTTGAAAAGCTTCTTGATCAGAATGTTCCTCTGATTTAATCGTCACATAATACGATTTTTGTTTTTGCTCCTTTTTTATAACACCCTTCTTGAAATGGACAGATTTTGCACTTTTCAACATCAAATAAGTATCGGACTCGTGGATTCGTATCTTTCCCTTTTCGTTCATCATATTTTTTGTGAGTAGCCATATGTCAAGCTTTACAAACATACATCCCGGCATCTTTATTAATTAAATTCGAATTCATCATTTTTTCGTGTTCCATGTGTAATGATAGGATGTAGTTTGGAAACAAGGTTCATGTTATTTGTTTTTGCAAATAACATATTGTCTTTTTCAGAGTAGGCTGTTAAATACCCATATATGGACTGAGTGTTATTGTTTCTTCATTTGATATCTATGTACTACCTAAATTATAAAATAAAATGACAGGGAAGTGTTTGATAAAATGAAACTTCAAACTGTAGATAAAAGGCCTTTGAGTTTCCTTTCTCAAAGGCCTTTTTAGACTATTTCTCTTCTTTTCTTTTTATCGTTGAAGAGTAGGGAATTTCTATCTTACCTCTCAACAAAGCGGACGGGATGGGAGGGCCGACTCCTGCAGGAGGGAAGGGCAGGTTGAAATCCACCGGCGCAGCCGGTTAGTTCAATGCCCGCCTGCGTAAAGCGTGCCCCCCATCCCGGGAACGAGGGCAAAGCTCCCTTTCAAGTCCGAAGTAAACGAGCACTTTTTCAGTGGCCTCACATAGAGGAAGGGCGAGACCCCACAGGCTAGCCGAGGAGACTCGGCACCTCCCCGCGGAAAGCGAGGAGGCCACTAAAAAAGTCCTTTCTAGTAACTCAAGGAAGAGTAATGGCTCCGCTCGTTGCGCGCCTTGCTATGAGAAACCCACTCATTGCAAGGCTTTCAAAATCGGGCAACGACTACGCACATTACTTCAAAGCCACTGAAAAAGTTAAAACCAAACTTTTTCAGTGCCCTTGAAAGCGAGTGGCTGGAGCGCAATGGAACGAACCTTTGGCAGCTACATATTCCTTGAAATGTGAGGAGAGCCCAAAATAATAAAAGTCGGTGAGATTTTACGTCAAGTAAAATTTCACCGGCTTTTCATTTCAGAGGAGGGATTTGTCCCAGCCCCTTTTCCTGTGCTTTCAAATCATTCATTTATCGCCTCATCATCCAGTTGTTCAAATAAAAAATAAGCGCAGGCCAGCCACCCATTTTAATCATTTGTTTCGACTGAGCTTTTAGCTGCTTATTTGTTTGAACTTTTTCATCGGCAAGGTACATAGCAATAACACCTTTTAAAATCATACGATGAAACGCCCCATCAGGTAACGAGAGCACGTTATGCTCAGCCTGCTCAACAAAATACGTAAAACGTTCGATCATCTCATCATCATCCTCGTAATAAAACAAAAAGTTTAATTCATCATCGGCAATGTCTTCTTCTTGATCAATGAAATAATCGAGTAATAGATGAACACCTTGTACCCAAGGGAAATAACCATCCTTCAATTCTTTAGCAATTTGATCAGTTAACCCTTCTCTCGTTGAATATGCCGCAAGTGTATACAGCCCTAACGTTGAACCTGTACATGCAGAAAACTCATACCAAGTCATTGTCGGTACAGAATGCTGATGCTTCGAAAACCAGCTTTCCAGTCTTGGAATTCTTTCTTCTTTAATAACATGTTTATGTACTTGCAAATCACCATATAAGCGACTTAACATGAGCATATAAGGCTGTGCAATATCAAAAGAAGGGAATGCTTGTACTAGTCGTTGACAGGTTTCAACTAGCTCTCTTAAATAACCACCATCATTACTCTCCTGATGATAGGCATAATAATCACAATCTTTTGCCTCAGGATTTAATCCATTTAATAACGCTTGATGTAACTGTCTAAAATCATTTGGGTCAAGTGCCGGACTTTGATCACATAAATTATCTAGATAATCACACATCAATTGATAGGCAATCATAAATTGAATAAACTCTTCAAACAGATCTTGATCAGCAAGGAGGCCAAACACTCCTCCCCCTTCACAATGAAATCCTTTTCGATCTAATGCGTCTAATGCTTGAGCTCTCAACTCATCATTAGGAATATCTTTTGCACGCTCTTTCCACTGATCGTAATATGTATGAACAGTAGGTAAAACGCGGCGGTATATGCGATATAGCAATGGAATTGGTTTTGTAGGCACACTCAAAAAGTGATCACCCCTTCTTTCTCTATAAGTTTAGTTGTTCATCGTTCGTCCTTACATACAGTAGCACACAGATAGAGAAGGCTCAATACAAGTGTGATTAAGGTAATAAAAGATTCACAAAACCAATCGCATGACGAAACACTTGTTTCCTCTCAGGCTCATTAAACAATTCATGATACAAGCCTTCCCACTCCTTATAATACTTTTCTTGAGTTAGTAACAAATCAAACCAAGCACGAACCTCTTCCTTATTTACGACATAATCCTCACCTGACTGTAAAACCATCAAAGGGATATCTGGAAGTTTTTCTGGGTAACGATGAGCGAGTCTCATCGCTTTCATCAATTCTTGGTACCACCTTACAGAAACTTTTTTGACACGAAGCTCATCATGTGAATAGCGTTCACGAATCTCTTCATTTCTCGTTAAATGCTCTGTCTTCAAACCTGAGTCAGCACTAAATGTCGGAATAACTCGGTGTAGTAGCTTAGTACTTAGCTCTTTCAATTTAGGCGGAGGTGATGTTAACCCTAAGCACGGTGATGACAAAATTACACCAAGAATCATTGCTGGCTTTCGTTCCATCAACGTTCTAATGACAATTAAACCACCCATACTATGTCCGAATAAGATGATTGGCAGCTGAGAAGCTTTCGCCTCCTCAATCCACTCTTCCACTGTATCTAAATAATAATCAAAAGATGGGATGTGTCCTCTTTTGCCACGCGTTCGTCCTTGTCCTGGTAAATCACCCATTATGACATCAAATCCATGTTCATTAAAACGCTCAGCTAACCATTCATAACGTGCATGATGCTCTCCAGCACCATGAACAACAACAACCGTTCCTCTCGGCTCTTCCACTTCCCATTTCCACATGATGTAGCCTCCTTTGCATGTCTGTAGAAAGTTAGACATCGTAACATGACTTTGCGTTACAATAAGTATAGCGATTTTTCTTACAAACGAAAAGGAGTTGATACTATTGATTTATCCTTATGAAGGAAAAATGCCCAAAATTGCTAATAGTGTTTACTTAGCTGATGGGGTCATTGTATCAGGTGATGTAACAATTGGTGATCTAACAAGTATTTGGTTTCATACAGTAATAAGAGGAGATGTGTCACCTACGATCATAGGAAAGCGAGTCAACATTCAAGATCAATCGATGTTACACCAAAGCCCCGCTTATCCGTTAATCATAGAAGATGATGCAACCATTGGTCATCAATGTATGCTTCATAGCTGTACGATTCGTCAAAAAGCATTAATTGGAATGGGCTCCATTATTCTCGATGGAGCGGAAATAGGCGAAGGGGCCTTTATCGGTGCAGGAAGCTTAGTCCCTCAAGGTAAAGTAATCCCTGCCAATACGTTAGCGTTCGGAAGACCAGCCAAAGTGGTACGTAATTTAACTGCGGATGATATTCAAGACATGACAAGAATTCGAAATGAGTACGTGGAAAAAGGGCAACATTACAAGCATTCTGAGCCTCAAAACAACGACTAACTCTTCCATATTACTACAAACAACAGACAGTAATGCGTGTTAGAAGATTCACTACACCTATATGGGCTGTATCGTATCATTTGCGTCCATACAGCCCCATTTTCACAATCTATAAATAACTTTTACATCTCCTTGATTTTCTCTCAATAATCAACCTTTAAACTATAAGTACGTGTAAGTAACAATCGAATTAGCCAATCACAAGGGAGGAGTCATATTTGTATCGACAACGTTTATATGAAACGGATTGTTCCTTTTTCCACTTTTTTAATCAACAAAACTATTTAACCTCCACCATGAAATATGTGACCCACTTCGGTGGCGCAAGCTTTACCATTCTATTTTCATTAAGTTTAAGCATCTTTGCTTCAGGACCCTTACAACGAACAGGCTGGATTGCCTTATTTGCTTTAATTGTAAGCCATACAGTTGTGAGCTTGATTAAAAAGAGGAT
This sequence comes from Halalkalibacter sp. AB-rgal2, assembly GCF_041821005.1. NCBI lineage: Bacteria > Bacillati > Bacillota > Bacilli > Caryophanales > Bacillaceae > Halalkalibacter > Halalkalibacter sp. AB-rgal2. The sequence continues at coordinate 54,862 of NZ_JBGUAV010000022.1, read as the reverse complement.
TCCAAGGAACCGCCCTTACTTAGTACTACCAAATGTAACAGTAGTTGAAAACCCTTTTAAGGATCATTCCTTTCCATCAGGACATACGACAGCTATCTTTGCGATCATAGTACCATTCATGATTTCCTATCCAATTTTAATTCTTCCACTGTTCTTTGCGGCAGCACTTGTTGGATTATCAAGAATTGTTCTTGGACTTCATTACCCCTCTGATGTATTAGCTGGAGCAATTCTCGGTACTGTATCAGCATTTGGAAGTTATACACTAATGATCCATTTACCTATTATGTAAGCTTGATTAAGGAGGAGTTTAATGAGAGTATCATTATTTACAGATACGTATATCCCTCAAGTCAATGGAGTTGCACGTACATTACACCGGTTTGTCAATCATCTTGAGCGGAGAGGAATTCCTTATCAACTATTTGTTCCTGAATCCATTGAAAAAGAGAATCCATTCGCAAGTAATATACATGCCTTTACAAGCTTTCCTTTTTTTCTGTATCCTGAATGCAGATTAGCTGTTCCAAACATAATTAAACTAAGACAACGTCTCGAAACATTTAAGCCAGACCTTATTCACATTACAACTCCATTTAACATTGGATTAACAGGACTGTACTATGGAAAGAAGTATCATATTCCTATGGTTGGTTCTTACCACACACACTTTGACCACTATTTACGCTATTATAAATTATTATTTATGTCAGATATGCTTTGGAAATATGTGAAATGGTTTTATTCAGGCTTCGAGAAAACCTTCGTTCCATCACTTGAAACGAAAGAACATCTTCTCAATAAAGGTTTTAATTCAGTGGATTTATGGAAACGAGGAGTTGATTGTTCATTATATAACCCGAACAAGCAAAAGCCCTCAACCTCGAAAAGCAAATATACACTTATATACGTTGGAAGGATTGCTCCAGAAAAAGACATGGCGACATTGAGAAAGATTATTAGACAACTTCCTCGTGAAATGAAAAGGCACATTGAATGGGTCATTGTAGGCGACGGACCACTCCTATCCGAAATGAAAGAAGAGTTTAACAGTGAATCTGTTACATTTACGGGATATTTACAAGGAGAAGAGCTTGCTGCTGTTTATGCGAGTGCCGACTTATTTATTTTCCCTTCTACTACCGAAACCTTCGGAAATGTCGTCTTAGAATCACTCGCTTCAGGAACACCAGCTATTGTATCGAATCAAGGTGGCGTAAGAGAAATCGTTGAACATAATAAAACAGGAATAGTATGTGACGCAAAATCTCCTACAAGCTTTATTAACGCTATAACTGACTTAATTCAACACCCTAATAAGCGACGACATTTTGCCCAGCAAGCTCGTTCCTATGCACTTACCCAATCATGGGAAGCCATTTTTGATCAGTTGCTCTTACAATATGAACATGTCGCATTTATAAACAACAAGAAAAAACATCTTGCATAATGATGAATAAAACTGATTATTATTATCAATACTAAAGGTATAACACGGTTACTAAAATACGCCCTAAGCTAGTATGGGCTTGATGGGCGTATTTTCACTTCTCTATTAGTTCCTAGTGAGGCTTAAACGTTTTACAGTCTGTTTCTTCTGTACGCTCCGCTTGTTCGCGGTGACTAACGACATAAATTCGTTCTGCCTCACACTTATTCCCCTGAGACCAATGAACACAGTTATCCACTTCACAAAGTACATCTTGAGCCATTCTGTTCACCTCCTATTCAATAGTTTATCCTGCTTTTTTCCTTGACATACGTCACCATCTCCTCAATGAAGCCACATCATCCGTAAATCCACTTACTTTTCAAGCCTAATACTATAAAAAAAGAAACTGACCTCTTTATAAGGTTAGCTTCTTTGAACAAATTCTATTATATTTCCGCGTTTGCTTTTAACAATTCTGCCTTATCCGTTAATTCCCATGGTAACTCAACATCAGTACGTCCAAAATGTCCATACGCAGCCGTTTGCTTGTAAATAGGACGACGGAGATCAAGCATTTTAATTATACCAGCAGGACGGAGATCAAAATTATTTCTTACAAGTGAAACAAGTGTCTCCTCAACAACTTTGCCTGTCCCAAACGTATTAATTGAAATTGACACAGGCTGAGCCACTCCAATTGCATATGCTAATTGTACTTCACATTTATCAGCAAGACCTGCCGCTACAATGTTTTTTGCAACATATCTCGCAGCATAAGCACCGGATCGGTCAACTTTTGTTGCATCTTTTCCGGAAAATGCACCACCACCGTGACGTGCATAACCACCATATGTATCAACAATAATCTTTCGACCTGTTAAACCAGCATCCCCTTGTGGACCACCGATAACAAAACGGCCTGTTGGGTTAATGAGGTACTTTGTCTTCTCGTCAATTAAGTTCGCTGGTACTACATGATTAATGACATATTCCTTAAGGTTACGTTGAATCTGTTCTAACGTTACTTCAGGATGATGCTGTGTTGATATAACAATCGTATCAACACGAACAGGCTGATCATATTCATCATATTCAACCGTCACTTGCGTTTTCCCATCAGGACGTAAATAAGGGAGAATCTCTTCCTTTCGTACTTCTGTTAAGCGCCGTGCTAGCTTATGACTAAGTGAAATCGGTAAAGGCATTAATTCCTTCGTTTCATTATTCGCATAACCGAACATTAAGCCTTGATCCCCAGCCCCGATTGCTTCAATTTCCTCATCTGTCATATTGCCTTCACGTGCCTCTAATGCTTCATCAACTGCTTGAGCTATATCAGGAGATTGTTCATCGATAGATGTTAATACCGCACACGTTTCAGCGTCAAAACCGTACTTTGCTCGTGTGTACCCAATTCCTTTAATCGTCTCACGAACAACTTTGGGAATATCAACATAAGTACTCGTTGTGATCTCACCAGCAACTAATACTAGTCCGGTTGTAACCGTTGTTTCACAAGCGACACGTGCATTGGGGTCATTTTTCAAAATTTCATCCAAAATGGCATCTGAGATTTGATCACAAATCTTATCTGGGTGACCTTCTGTTACTGATTCTGACGTAAATAAACGACGACTTTGTAATTCTGACATACTTTTCATATCCTCCTTGGCACATCTTCCTTTTTAGGATGTGCTTTTTTTGAGACGGCACTCATTCCCATCAAAAAAAGTAAGGGAATCTCTTTCATAAGATTACACGAAACGATAAGAAAAACAGCAAATCATTCATTTTTTATACACATACATGTGCCATGAATTTATGAATAAGATTGATGTATCACTTTTTCATTTCAAGAGTATCTCACCAAAGGCGTTTTCATACAAATACAATAAAAAACCCTTTTCCTATCAAGAGGAAAAGGGTGTAAATGTTTACCTTTTGCCTCTTATCGTTCAAGGCAAATGCCTTGCAGGTTAGCACCTTTTCACTCTTGGCTATTAAGTGATGGTTGCTGGGCTTCGTCGGGCCTGTCCCTCCGCCAACTCGGGATAAGAGTATCCGTTCGAGGCATATCATATCGCACATCATCGTAAACTGTCAACTATATATTATTAAAAAATTATGAATCAACCAAATTCAGTCAATAATTGCTCGCCTCATCCATTGAGCTGCACTTGCAAGCACTTTTTTTTTGCGCTTCATATGGAAATTGATGTTTAAAGGTTGGATATAGCCACATATCAGCTTGTTTTTTAAATCGATCACAGCTTTTTTTTAAGCGAAAAGCATGCTCTACAGAAACATGCTCATCTAACAAACCATGAATGATTAATACACGTGATTGTAATTGCTCCAGTTTTCCTAACGGAGTCCTCCATTCATATCTCTCTGGATATTTATTCGGAGTTCCTCCGACAACACGTTTCATCATCCTTCTTAGATCAACACGTTCTTCATATGTAAGCTTCATGTCTGAAACACCATTCCAGCACGTAATCGTTTTCGCATTAGATCTCTCCATTCCCGTTAGTAAAGCCATTGTACCTCCTCTTGAAAATCCTACAATATGAATAGAGTGGCGATTAACTGAATCTAATGACTCTAAAACATCAAATGCTGAAATCGCATCTTGACGGTCCTCTCCACAAAAATCCTCTCTGCCTTCCCCACCAAAATTACCGCGATAAAAAGGGGCCATTACGACCATTCCTTCAGATGCCCATTGAATAACACGTTCGATTCTAACCATACCGACACGTTTAATGCCACCACGTAAATAAAGTAACCCAGGAAGCTTATTCTGATTACGAGGAGTAGCTAGATAAGCCTTTACACGTAATCCTTGACTACAATATGTGATTTCCATAAGCTCAATAGCAGAATGAGGAGATTTCAAATTCGTCTGACTTATAATCATGTTGTCAAGCCTTCCCTCTTCAACCAACTTAATGTAGCAGGAAGTACATCATCCTTCATAATAAAACTGTATCGATTATCATGTTTAATATTCTCGGGAAATTGTTTTACTAAAACCGGTCCTCCCGTTTCTCCGTAATCTTCCTTTGATTCAACATCTATAACTTCAGCAAAGAAAATAGCTTTATGAAATTCATGATCAATCTCATTAACAACATAAAATCCACAATACTTTAGTTGAGATAAAATAGCACCTGTCTCTTCCCATACCTCACGAAAAGCTGCTTCTTCAAGTGATTCTCCTTTTTCCTTCTTACCGCCTGGAAATTCTAATCCTCTACTGCAATGGTTCGTCACTAACCATTTCTGTTTAAATCGGCAAAAGACCAAAACATGTTCAGGTTCAATGGTAAAGTCTTCTCCAAGTCGTAAATGAACGAGACATCCATTTTGATCCATACATTGAATCATGCTCCACGTTACCACCTTCCACTAAAAATACGGTGTTCTTTAAGCAATGTGCGAAACTGTTGTCCATTTTGAAGAGCTTGATACGGGTAGGTATCTCGTATCAAGTGAGCAACGAATGAAGCCATTGCTAGTCAAATCAAAGGGACTGAAAAGTTGATTTGTACTTTTTCAGGTGGCCTCTGTTATCTAACTTATTCAGTGCCCTCGTGTTCTTTGTTTCCATCGCATTTTATCATGTCTATTACAGAAAAAAAACTGCAAATGCAGTTTTTCTTTTTAGATATCAATTTCAAAAACAAATTCATTTCACCACAACTACACCATTGCTTCAATATGTCCTAGAATAAATATTCCTTCAATCCCATGTAATTTTTATTTTTTGTTCAGGTTTAATCATTAGAAGCGCGACAACTAATGCGAGTATGCAAATTCCAGCATTGAGTAAGAAAGTAAAGGCATGTGTTGTTTTCATTAACATGGAGAAAACAGGAGGACCTAAAGCGACTCCTCCAAAACGCATACTACTATAAAGCGACGTAATCGAACCTCGCTGGGCCATCTCTATCCCTTCCGTTACTAGGGCATCTAAACTAGGAAGAGCGATGCCAATACCTACTCCACTTACTAATAAAGCTGTTAACAGTAAATAGATATCTTGAGAAAATGACATCGCAAATAATGCAATCGTTAATAAACTCACCCCAAACACCGTCATCCATTTCATTTTTTGTTTATCCTGTCCGATCACTTTACCGGTCGCAAATGATGCACAGCAAAGTGCCGCTAAAGGAATAGCTAATATAATGCCTTTCTTAATTCCATCAATTTGATGAGATTTTTCTAATAAATCTGATAAATAAAATAGTACCCCGAAGAGTACAAACATGCTAATTCCACCAACTATAAAAACAGCATATAACCATTTACCTTCTTGTTTAAAAATAAGAAGCAAGCTTTTTATAAACGCTTTAAAAGCTAACGGTTTTTCTTTCATCTTTGGTTCCTTCACCAATAAGCTTAACGCGATGATCGAAATAAAACAAAAAATTGGTATTGCGAAAAAAGGCATATACCAAACAATAAGTGCTAAGGCAGCTCCTAGTATAGGACTTAGCACCTTTCCTAATGTGTTAGAGGTTTCAATAATCCCTAGACCTCTACTAACATCCTTCTCTTCTGTAAACATATCTCCAACAAGTGGCATGACAATCGGGGCAGCTCCAGCAGCACCAATTCCTTGTAAAAGCCTTCCAAATACTAACACTGAATAAGGATCATTCATTTTCCAGCTAGCGAAAGCGGAAATGCCTCCTCCTATCGCTGTTATAACTAAGCTAGGAATAATTACTCTTTTTCTCCCAATTCGATCTGAAACGTACCCCGCAATGGGAATACATAATATCGCCACAATCGAATAAACCGTAATAAGCATGCTTACTTGAAAAGATGAAATTTGTAGCTCCCTTTCAATCTGAGGAAGAACGGGAATCAGCATAGAATTTCCTAAAGTCATGACTAGTGGGATCGATGAAATTGATATGATATCCCATGTTTTCTTCTCTTCCATGAATGAGTTCCTCCATCCTACGAGCATATTAACCTTTTTAGTATGGGGAGGTTCTCACATTCTATTCACCATTACTCTAACGAATAGCGACCACCTTTACGCAATGTTTGATACAATTCATCAAGCGTTCTTTGCGAATATTCAATTAAATTTTGCCGCCTGTTTCCAAACTCCTCAAGTAGCTCTTGACCTTTAAAGCCTTCATTCACAATGTCCTCTAAAACATCAGCTAATAGATCATCCTTTTTAAAAGCTAATTCACCTTTTAGCAAAATACTCATTTGTCCTGATAAAGGAGTAACTGATTCAACATTTGTGATCATCGCTGCAGGATGATTATCCTTGCTCGTAATCACAACATCAACAAGGATATTTCCTCTTCTCTCATAGATCATTTGAAAATATTTAGCTTGATCTTTGTCCACAATTGCTTCAATATACCATGCATGTGGGTTAGCCATATTTATAATTAATCCATCTTCAATTGGGACCATTTTCTGTTCAACTTGTCCTTTTTTACCATCAAGTACACATAGTGAAATTAATTTAAACGTTTTCATATTCATCTCCTTTCTAGATTGCAAAAAGGGCTGCTACTTAATCATACAATATTGTACGTAACAACCCTTTACTTAGCACATTTATGAACTTTTCACTCCTCGATAAAAATCCTCATACTCTTTTTCTTCAGCCCACTGTAGCAATGACTTCTCCTCGTTTGTTAATTCCCGACCTAATTTTTTCTGGAAATCCATTAACATCTCTAAATACAGACTTTTCATTACCATGGAATAAAACCTCTTTTCTAAAAATAGTGGTCCTTACATAGTTCTGAATGAATGAGTATGAACAGACTCTTGTTGGTGCAAAATAGTGGCTACTTTTAATAGAACGATAAAAATATCATTATTAGGTACACTCTATTGCACGTTCATAGGCTTCGATTAAAAAGTAAACTCTAACTCTTCCATAGTTGATCATACGATTTCTTCCACTTTTCGAGTGCTTCTTGAATGGTCGCTCTTGGACAAGCAATATTCATCCTCTCAAAGTCGTTCCCTTCCTCTCCAAAGATTGATCCTGGATTTAGCGCTAACCCAACTTCATTGATTAACCAACTTTTTCTCTCTTGTGGTGTAAATGGCAATTGAGAACAATCAATCCAAATTAAATACGTTCCTTCTGATGGAAGCACACGCACTTTCGGCATATGTTCAGTAATAAATTGCTTAATGTAACCGTAATTAGCCTCAACATAATCCATTAGTCCTTCAAGCCACACCTCACCATGATTATAAGCAGCTTCCGTGGCAACTTCAGCAAAAGAATTAGTCATATTAGCAAATGATGCCGCTAAATGCTGAGTTAATATATTTCGCATTTTCTTATTTTCAGCAACAACATATGACGTTTGAATACCAGCTAAGTTAAAGGTTTTACTAGGTGCCAAGCACGAAAATGTTCTTTGTGCAGCATCCTCGTTTACTGACGCAAACGGAATGTGTCTTTGTCCTTTAAACAGTAAATCTGCATGTATTTCATCAGAAACAACAAGAAGATCATATTTTTGACAAATTGAAGCGAGCGCTTCTAATTCTGCACGCTTCCAAACCCTACCTACTGGGTTGTGTGGATGACATAAAACAATCATCTTTGTTCGATCGCTTATGACCGATTCCAAATGCTCTAAATCCATTGTATACGTATTGCCATCAAATGATAAAGGGTTCCTCACAAGCTTACGATTATTTTTGTTCACTACATCATAAAAAGGGTAATAAACTGGTGTTTGAATAATCACTTCATCTTCCGGCTCTGTAAACGCCTGGATAATATAGCTAATCGTCGGAACAATTCCAGCAGTATAAATAATTGAATCCTTTTGAATTTCCCAATCATAACGACGTTTCAACCAATTTACAACTGCATGATCTACTCTATCTGAATGAGCAGGGTAACCAAAAATACCATGCTCCACTTTTTTATGTAGGGCATCTAATATTTCTTGAGGTGCCCGAAAATCCATATCAGCTACCCATAACGGTAATAAATTATCTCCACCAAACCGTTGCTTTGTCATGTCCCATTTCATTGAGTCCGTACCACGTCGATCAATGACTTCATCAAATTGAAAACTCATCCTTACACTTCCTTCCAAAATATAAAACACTCTACTTACATTTAATGATTTTTACGTTATCAGGTCAATAGTTACTATTCAACAAACATGCACTGATTTCCTTTTTTAGAGAATAAAATGGTCTACTATGATGAGTCTGAAACATAAGTAAAGTGTTCCTTTCTATAGAAAAACAATCAAACATGCGAGCGAACATTTCACTCTGATCGCGGCTTCGAGCATACACTTCTCTTTCCACGGATGACTTCATATTGTTCCTTTGACTAAAAACACTTTTATAAAACCTCATCGTAAATAATACATTTGCGGTATACGTAAAGGACGACAATCCTGAAGCAAAGATCCCCCAATAAATATAACAAGCTGACAATCAATTACTTTTAGCATAAACATCCCTCCTCATATAACTTATGAAAAGGAGGGCTTGGTTGATATCTATCCTACGCTAACACCGTTCCATAACTACAATTTCACGTAATAATCACCTGCTTCAATCATTCCTCTACTGTGTTCTATCCTTTCAATACTTTCATCCGAGCAATATACTACATGTTCATCCGCTTGATTCATAATCTCCTGCACTTCATTAATCCTGCCCTTTTTTCCTTCGTATACAAACTTATGTAGCTGATCTCTACTTATAATTTTTACACCTGTCGCACTAGCTAGCTTCCTACAAGGTAATGACACATGATCTGTATTTGTCATAACAAGGGCAACATCTGCTGCATAATAGGCTTTTGCAGCATAAACTTCTTGAACAGCATCGAGCCCTAATTTATCTGATAACCTCTTTGCTTGTACAACTACTTTTTCACCATCAAGGTCTGTAAAAGTAAGATCCGCACCAAAATCCCGACTACTCTTCGTAATTGATGTATGATCAAACCCGATACTTGCAAACATCACATATAAATAATGCTCGAATTCATATCCAGTCATTCGATCAATATCATTCATTGTTATTTTTCTGACATCATATCTTTTCTTTTTACTTCGAAATAAAAAAACGATTAATAATGAAATAATGACAACCGCAATTATTGACAGAATACGATAATCCCAAAACCATTCTTGATCCATCTCATTCTCCTAACTTTGCATAATTTTCACATACATGGGGACGTTAACAATAAGGAGTGACATAATGATGAAAAAAACTGACAAAAGAAAGTGGTCATATAGTCCTATTCTTCTTTTTCTTATTACATACCTAATTGTACAACTATATCATATTAACTTTTTCCTATTATGTATCCCCTTATCACTTACTATCCTACTCATTATTATATCCTTTTTCCAAAGACAGCTACGCCTTCACACAACGAAAAGGGAGCACGAGTCAAAAAACACATTGAAGAAAGAAGATTTTAAACAACTGCTCTCTTTTCTTTTTAAAAAGCAAGGTTATTCTGTTAGTAATGTAAAAGGACGACCACCAATCGCTGATTTAATTTTACGAAAAAAAGGACTAAAAGCTACCGTACATCTTATTAGTAGTAAAGAGCTCTTTTCTACTAGCCAATTAAAACAGTTACATGAGAATAGAATTGCATTGAATGCCCACCAAAGCTTCATTGTAACAAATCAACATTTCTCACAAGAAGTAAAGAAAGAGGCAATAGCACAAAAATTTATACTCATGGATTACGACACCGTCGAAGAAATGCTCTCGTCAATCGCAACAGAAAAAAGGAAGCACCGCTTTATCTTTCGCGTACGCTCCCTTTTAACAAAATACTAAGACGAATTTCAACTAATAAAAGTACACCTCTAGCCTTTTTAGAAACAGGAGAAGCACTCCTTAGAAACTTCTCCTTTTAGACTCTTACAATTTAAACTTATTAATTTGTTCTTCCAAGTCGCTCATCGTTTCGGCTAAGTCTTGAGCCAAGTGACCAAGTTGAATCGCTGCAGCAGCCTGTTCCTCTGTAGTTGCTGTCACTTCTTCCGTAGTTGAAGATGAGACTTCTGCAACCTTCACCATCTCTTCTATCGCTTGACCAACTCGGTCCTTTGTTCCGTTAATCTTATGAATAGATTGTTCAATATCTTGGATCTCTGTAATAATTGATCCTGTATCCTCAATGATTTTATTGAAGGATTCTCTTGTCTCACCAATTGCAGACGTTTGTTCATCAAATAATACAATTGATTGATTAACAAGATCCACAGATTCATCTGTTACACCTAAAATATTCGAGATCACATTTTCAATTTGTATCGTAGATTGTTTTGACTTTTCAGCAAGCTTACGTATTTCAGCAGCTACTACTGCGAAGCCTTGTCCAGCTGACCCACCTGCTCGGGCAGCTTCAATACTTGCGTTTAACGACAATAAATTCGTTTGATCACTAATATTTCGGATTAATTCAATAATTTGACGAATCTCGGCTACATCTCCACTTAATTTCACAATAGTTGATTCAACACTCTTAATATTTTCACCAACAGCCGAATTCTTGTCGGTTAGCCCTTGCATAGATTGTAGGGAGCCTCTGCTTAACTCTTGCGTCTTCACTGTAGCATTCGATACATTTTGCACATATTTCGTTACGCCTTCAATTTCATCAGACAAAACATTCATTTCCTTATTTGTATTCTCTGAATAATTTACTTGCTCTACGGCACCTTTTGCTAATTCTTCAATAGCAGCAGCTACTTGCTCTGCTGTTTCAGACGATTCTGAGGAGATTTTATTTAAGTTTTCCGCACTATCAACAGCACTTTTTGATACTTTTTTATTTTCATAAATGATCGCTTTAAAATTAGCTACCATTTTGTTAAAGCTACGTCCTAATTGTCCAATTTCATTCGAATATAAGTATTTAGATTTAACCTTCAAATCACCATTCTCAGCAACCTTCATTAAGTTCATAAGTTGATTTAACGGTTTCGTAATCGTTAAAGTTAAGAAGAAACCGACGACTATCGATATGAGAGCAAATATTCCGATTACAACATAAACAAGGTAATAGACACTGTTCATTTCTCTTAGTAAAAATTCCTCAGGAGTCGTAACACTAATTGTCCAACCTGTTGATCCTTCGTTTTCTGAAACAAGCTGCCCATCCGTTTCCACGCTACTCTCAAAGTTTTCTCCAACTAATTCTCTTTCATTACTTGATACAATTTGTCCTTCACTATCTATAACATATATATTTTGCCCAGAGCTTGCATCAAATTGGTCAAAAATCCCACTAAATGCAGAGCGATTTACACTTAAAACCAAAAACCCTAAATCATTACCGAATGATCCCGTTAACCGTCTTAGCACATACATATGACCGTAGTGGTCCTGATATCCAGTTAACCAAACAGCCCGATTTGATGCTTGTTCACTCAGGCGTTCTAAATCATTCTCGATAAAGGCATTCGTATCAAATTCTGAATTTCTCGAGCCCATTACCGTTCCATCATTTGTTACAAAAAAGAAATTATTAAAGTGATTATATGAAAATATTAAAGATGAAAAATAAGTGCTTACATCTGATTGCGCTCGCATTTGTTCAAATTGGTCTTCATACTCTTCGCTTAATGTATCCATTAAATCAGAATTGGAAAATGGAAGCATTGTTACCTTTTCAGCTTCTGCTATAACTGTATCCACACTATAAGTAACTTGACCTGCTATTTCTTCACTCATCGTGGCCGTCTTATCAAAGATCGTTTCTTTTGATATGTAATAAACGAAGTTACCAACAACAACACTCGGAATAACACTAAATAAAATAAAAAATACGATTAATTTCACTTTCAATGTCATCCGTTTTTCAACTTTTCCATCCGGTTGATTCGTTCGTTCTTGTTGTTGTCTCTTTAAAAATGAAAAACGATTCTTTTTGTGCATTTGCTCACGATTTGAAAAACGTTGCTGAATTTTGTCTTTAATCCTTTGAAACCAGCTCTCCTTGTTGGAGATTTGAATGCTTTCTTTCCTGAAACGGTTAAGCAGCTTTCTCATATGTATCCCCCTCTACTCTCTCGGCTTAATCATCCGCTTTCATTTTGTATGATTTAATTAGGACAATAGTTTGTTCATTTTCTTAAAACAAACTTCGATCTGACAACGCTTTCACATCATACAAAAGATTCATTTCTTTATAACTAATTATTTATAATTTAACTATAACTGACGACCGATAGACCGTCAATAACAGAACTTACTTAATGAAACTTTATACCTAATTATTACTCAAAAAAAAGGTAAGAGCATTATCGCTCTTACCTTTTAACGATATCGTTTTATTATTGATTCACAACTTGCTCACGCGCTGGAGCCCATTTACTATTTAAATCATCCATAATGTCATCAAATGACTCATTACGGTTACCAATCGCAGCTTCAATAATACGTTGCTTGAAGTTTGCTTGCCAGAATCCTACTTCTGAAATGTTATCAATGTCATCTAGCCAGCCTTCTTCACCTTCTCTATGAGTTGCATCTGAAATAAACTCTACACCTAGTTCCTCAAATGCAGCAAGTGTATCTGGGAAATCTTCACCTACAATAGGTGAAATTCCACCTTGATCAAATGCATAACCTGACTCATGGGTAAACCAATCAATCCAAGCTCTAGCAGCCTCTTTATGATCAGAATTCACATTAATTGCAAGATTAAAGTCTCCACCTACTACTGAATAAACAGTTCCATCATCTTGAGTATAAGGGAATGGCATATATCCGATTACATCTGAATCATATCCTGAAGCCTCTGCCGTTTCTTGCATTTGCACGATCGCCCAAGAACCTAAAACCATCGCACCAATCTCACCATCAGCTAACATTTGTTTTGAAAGCTCCCAATCAGTCGTCAACGGATCAGATTCAATTAATCCTTGATTCGCAGCATCATACATAACTTTGTAAAGAGTATAATGTGGCTCTCCTTCAGAGAATGGAGCTTCTGTATCGATTAGGTCGTTAATAAACTGTTCATCACCAGCAATTGAAAGTCGGTTTGGCTCCCACTGATCTAGAGGCCAAGCATCGCCATAATTCGTGTATAAAGGAATGGCATCCGTGTTGTCCTTAATAGCTTGCAATGCTTCGATAAATTCATCTGGAGTTGCTGGAATATCAGTAATTCCCGCTTCTTCAAAAACTTCAGTATTATAAACAATTCCATTTGCATTTACGACAATCGGAATACCGTAAGACAAACCTTCATAAGCAAAATCATCAGCAAACAAATATTCCTCAAGTTGTTCATCTACTGTTCCAAGCGGTTCAAAGAAATGTGGTAAATCTCCAGGAACAACACTATCTGGAATCAGCAATACATCACCATAGTCTTGTGTATTCATACGAATTTGTACTTGACCTTGATAATCTGTTATTGCTTCAAAGCTTAAGTTAATATTCGGATAAACTTCGTTGAAACGTTCTCTGTAATCTTGCTCAAATACTGTATCATTGATATCAGTACGTTGATGAAGAATAGTAATATCTCCTTCAATATCTTCAGGAGCTGTTGCTTCACCTGAATCGGCCTCTTCCGTATCATTTTCATCTGTTGTACCTTCATCATCGGTGTCACCACCACCACAAGCTACTATGAACATTGCCATTGCAGCCAAAGCAAGTGCTAACCAAAATTTCTTTGTCATTCTATTTACCCCCTGTGTCACACAAATTAGTTTATCGTTGAATCAAAAATTACGTTACAAGATTCAACAATTTCATTTTATAGTGGCAACGCTTTCAAGTCAAGCGGTTTTTAAAACTTTTTTTAACCTATATAAACCCTTTTATATCAATGGTTATACTATCACTCTCTTTTATAATTAAGTAAACGGTAAATTTCAGTTAATTCAGTTTATATACTTTTTTAAGTAAAAAGACTGGAACATACCAAAGTGTTCAACTGAAAATACGAATATCGCGCGAACGTAGCGGATTATTTACATTGCTGTGCAGTTGTTCGTACTCCCATTTAATACACGTATGTCACAGCCCCTTTACCTAAATCATTTAACTTACATTACATTTACTCTCTTCTTCGACGACAACGTTCATCCATTTTCGTGACAATGTACGTTTCAATCCAAATAAGATTCTAACAACTTCTTGTATATTGGCTAGACCAAATACAACATAAATCGGAAAACCCGCATATGCGCCTATAAGAGCCAAAGGTAAACCTACTAACCATACACCTATTAAGTCTAAATACATCACAAACTTTGTATCTCCGCCCGCTCGTAATATACCTATATTATTTACTTGGTTCAGCATTTTGAAAGGTAAAATAACTGCATATACATACAAGATCGAGATCGCGTATTCGGATACAATCGAACTAACATTATAAAAGCTAACAAAAAGTGGAGCGACTAACAAAACACCAGCAGATGCCACGATCGACAGCCCAAATGTGATCAAAAGAAATTTTTTCCCATATTGGTAAGTTTCCTTAAACCGTTCACTACCGATGCTATTACCTATCATTACAGATGCAGCATCTCCTAAACCGATAAATACAGCCATAAACAAAAAGATTAATGGATCAATCAAGGTCGCTGCAGCTAATTCATTCGTACCCATACGAGCAAATACCCAAAAATAACTAGTTTCACCTAATGTCCAAAAGATATGATTTAAGATCGATGGAACTGAAATAACAAAATAACTTTTTACTAAACCACTCTCGAACACCTCTTTCATATCGATAAGTCGAAAGGCTGAAAATAAATTAAACTGTCTAATGAGCAATACCATTAATACGCAATGAATCGTACGAGCAATAACTGTTGCAATAGCAGCCCCCTCTATCCCCATTTCAGGAAATCCGCCATTACCAAAAATGAATAAATAGTTCAACAGTGTATTAAGTAAAATGGCAAAGACACTAAAATACATCGGAAGCTTCACTTCCCCCATTGACCTTAATATAACCGTTAGAATAATTGTTATTCCCGTGAAAAAGTAACTAATTGCTATAATTTTTATATACGAAGAACCTAAACCAACTACAGCTTGATCTGGAGAGAATAAATAAATTAATTGATTAGCAAATCCAACAACAAAGAAAGTAGCGACTATTGTAAATCCAGAAATAATCGTTGTCGTAATAATCAATATTTTACTTATACCAACTTTATCCTTTCTCCCCCAATATTGAGCAGCAAAGATCCCCGCTCCACTTGCAAAGCCTTGTGTAATAAGAATTAAAATGATCGTGATTTTATTTGCTACTCCAACAGACGCAATACTAACTTCTCCAAGCTGACCAACCATCAAGGAAT
Organism: Halalkalibacter sp. AB-rgal2; assembly: GCF_041821005.1. NCBI lineage: Bacteria > Bacillati > Bacillota > Bacilli > Caryophanales > Bacillaceae > Halalkalibacter > Halalkalibacter sp. AB-rgal2. The sequence goes on along the minus strand of NZ_JBGUAV010000022.1, from coordinate 39,085 downwards.
CTACCATACTTAAAAATGACGTTAGTAAAAACTGAATCGTAATGGGAACACTTAATGCCATCATTCGTTTATAAAAAGCTTTATCTTTTTTATCTTTTTCTAAAGTATTCAACTTACCTCTCCACCTTTTGTTATTTTTGTTATCATTTTTGTTAGTTACAACCTAATTAATATAGCAATGTATTCAATTAATCGCAAATATGAAAACTCATCGTTAAGCTTCTTATTCGATAACAACTATAGACAGCACTAATTCCTAACTCCGCCTCTTCCTTAATTTGTTCTTCACTCCACTCTCGTTTCTAAGCTCACAAAAAGATACGAGGATGAATTGTTACTACGACTCATCCTCGTATCTGAAAAATGTTTTATTCTATAAATTTGCTTTTAAACGTGCCAATGCTCCATCTAAATAGAACTCAATTCTTTAGAGTAGCTACAGAATCTCGCATGACAATTTCAGCTTTGATCAGCAATTTCTCAGGAGGAAACTGCCTATGTTCCATTCGCCAAATTAGCTTATATACAGCTCTTTGACCAATCGATTCTTTCAATACTTGCACAGTCGATAGGCTTGGCTTAATTAATGCACTTGAATCAATATTATCAAACCCAGTTACAGAACAATCAGCAGGAACACTGTAGCCTACTTGCTTAAGACTAATGATCACTTTTTGAGCTAAATCATCATTAGCACAAAGAAAAGCTGTCGGTATTTTGTCACGCTCCATTACCCATCGTTGAAATGATAATTGAAATTCACTCGAATAAGGAATGGAAAGCGGTTGTTTTATTATTTCATCTTGAAGACCATTTTCTTCAATCGCCATTCGATAACCTAACCAACGTTCATAGAAGCTTTTTGAATAAGACGTATCCCCAACAAATGAAATTGAACGGTGGCCAATTGCAATGAGATGATTAGTCAACTTATATAACCCATCCATGTTATCAGCATAAATAGAATCAGCAGAAACTAAGCTGTTCTCATGATTAATTAGAACGATAGGTACCGCTAACTGATTTAACTCCAATAATACTTCAGACGATACGTGCCCAACTCCAATAATCCCTTTCAAGCTGGTCGTATTAACCAATTGTCTAACTTGCTGGTCCTCACTTACGATCATCATCCCTAATTTCATTTCATTAACTGCTTCATAAATACCATCAATAATCTTTCCCCAATAAAGAGAATCATGATGGCTTTGGTGTTCAATTACGACTATAATAAACGACGAATTATTAGCATCGGCTTCCTCTGACTTATTGGATCTCACTAGATCAGAATGATAACCCAGTTGCTTTGCAATAAATAATATTTTCTCTCTCGTTTGATCACTTACTCCCGGTTTTCCATTTAACGTTTTTGAAACCACATACTTAGAAACACCAGCTACATCAGCAATTTGTTGCATAGTTACTTTTTTCCTCGCCAAAGCCTTCACCTCAAGAGTGATTTAACACAAAGTGTTATTTTTGTTAGTATAGTTATTATCATAACATATTTATATTATATTGAAACATGTTTTTAACCATACTAATATATGGAAATATACACTCCTTTTTAAACACTACGAAAAGAAGAGGAAGCTGTTTTCTCAACCAACTCCCTCTCGGATTATTATACTAGTTTCTAATCACCTGTTATCTTTGCTATACCATTGCTTTAAAACCGTTTCCGCTTTCTTCCCATAAATATCAAAATCAACATCTTCCTTCGCTTTCTCTAAAGCGTATAGCTTTGTTTTCCAATCCCACCAGAAGAAACCGGCAAACCACGGAACATCCCAAAAAACCTTTAATACTGAACTATAAAATCTCGCCTGCTCCTCTTCATCAAAAGGCAACTCAGTATGTTCAAAATCCCAAGGCATTGTCGCACAACCTCTTGCACTCCGACACCCAATCTCCACAAAAACAATTGGCTTATTAAATTTCTCATGTAGCTTTTGAAGTTTATCCCTTACCGTCTCCCAGTTTTTCATCATATTTTCTTCCGAATCACCTGGTACATTTGCAACTGGATAATACGCACTCGTGCCAATTAGATCGACTTGATCAAACCAGTCAACCCCTTCTTCCTTACCATGGTTAGCATTATAAATTAAAGGTCCATTATACACAGCTTTAACTTCTTTAATGACCTGATACCATTCGTCTGTTCTTGATTCTGTATCAATCATCTCACAACCAATACAGAACATTTCACACTCTAGCTCCTCAGCAAGCTCCGCATAATGAAGCAGAAAGTTCGTATAAGAGACAAACCACTTCTCCCAATACGCATCTGCATCTTTCGGAAATCCAATTCGCGCACGCCATAAACCATCCCTAGAATTTACGACCGGCTTCAAACAAACCTTTAATCCAAGCTCTTTCGCTTGTCTAACTGCAAATTCAATATCACGATCTGTCATTGTAAAGCCATAATCAAATATAATATCAGTTGAAGAGAACGTTTCTTGATAAGTAAAAAACGATAGAGCGATCCACTCACTCCCAGTCTCCTTTAGCTTTTTCATTGATTCAACCGCTTCTGCTGTACGATATGCACCTCTTGTTGTATTCCAGCCGTAGGTCATACCTTTAATAAAAAGTTCCTTCATAACATTATCCCTCTATTCTTTTGTTAATACTTAGCTTGCAATGTCCACATGATACTTTGAAAATCACCATGCAGTTCCGGAATATTTACACCAGCGTACATTAATTCTTGACCCGTAAACTCCTGATCTAACTCAACAATTTTATATACATTATTTGGATCAAGCCCTCTTAGCTTCACTTTCGTAAAAGGAGCATTCGCTTCTGCCAATGTACTGAAATAAGCAAGGACCGCTTCCGTTTGATCGTCGGAAACGAACATCCATGATGTATGTGATTGTACAAATGGGCTTTTCAATCGATAAAAATCCCCAAATTGGATAATCGGTCTAACTCCCTTGTACCAATTAACTTGCTCCTTGATTTCCATCTTTTCTTCTTCACTTAATGTCGATACATCTAATTCATAACCAAAATTACCAGACATCGCGACATGACCACGAATATCTAATGAAGTCATACGATTCACTTGATGATTCGGAACAGCTGAAACATGGGATCCCATCGCGCTAATAGGATAAATCAGACTTGTTCCATATTGGATTTTCAAACGCGATATCGCGTCCGTATTATCACTTGTCCACGTTTGAGGCATATAATATAGGATTCCTGGATCAAATCGCCCACCACCACCTGAGCAACTTTCAAACAACACATCCGGAAATGCATTCGTGATCTGATCCATAACATAATACACACCAAGAATATAACGATGTGCCGTTTCTCTTTGTCGCTCTGCAGGAAGTGAAATTGAACCGACCTCCGTCATATGCCTGTTCATATCCCATTTCACATAACTAATAGGAGCACTCGCTAAAATATCTGATACTCTCTTTATTACCTCATCACACACTTCTTTCCTAGTTAGGTCGAGTATTAATTGATTACGCCCTTCCGAACGTGAACGATCAGGAACATGAATACACCAATCAGGATGTGCACGATACAGATCACTATCTACAGAAATCATCTCTGGCTCAAACCACAAACCAAATTGCATATCATTCCCTACAATCTGATTAACTAAATGCTCAATACCATTTGGTAGTTTATCACGATCAACAAACCAATCTCCTAATGACCCTTTATCACTATTCCGTTTCCCAAACCAACCGTCGTCTAGAACAAACAATTCAATACCTAATTGTTTACTTGCATTTGCAATATCAACTATTTTCTCTTCATTGAAGTCAAAATAGGTCGCTTCCCAGTTATTAATGAGAATTGGACGTAGTTGATTACGGTACTTCCCACGACATAATCGATCTCTATACAAATGATGAAACGTCTTAGACATCCCACCTAAACCTTGATCTGAATAGACCATGACAGCTTCAGGAGTTTGAAACGTTTGTCCTGGATCTAACACCCATGAAAAATCAAATGGATTAATTCCCATCGTCACACGCGAGTATTGAAACTGATCCACTTCAACAGAAGCTTGAAAATTCCCACTATAAACCAAGTTAAAACCAAATACCTCCCCGAATTCCTCGGTTGTTTCAGGTCGGACAAGCGCTAAAAATGGATTAAATTGATGGCTACTTGCTCCACGCCGACTTTCAATCATTTGTATACCAGATCGCAATTTTTCTCTTTCCATATAACGCTCTCTAGACCACGCTCCAGGCAACGTGATTAGCTCAAAATCAGATTCACGGAAATCTACATTAACACTTGCTGCTTTTAAGAGCTTGAGCTTTTTGCTGCCATTATTCACAAACCGAACTGAACGTGTCATGACATCAAACGTTGTGAACACCGTATAACTCACAATAATTTCTGCATCTATCACTTCGTCGATTAAAGTCAGCTCTAACGTCTGGGCTTCGCTGTCTGACTCTACATAAGTTGCAGGCAAACCGTCAAGTTCATCTTTTCCCTTCACTATGCGATGTGACTTATATTGAAAATTAGTCACCGTTGTGCCGTTTTCTAATTGAATTTGATAGGCAGGTATGTGAAAATCAGTATTCCCAAATGCCGGATATTCTTGAGGCATCGTATCTAATGAAAATAATGGTTCAGTAAGGTCCGGATTAGGTGAAAACGATCGATCTTTAAAGCGTAGCTTCGTCCCATGATTGTAGGAGTCGATTTTTTTGCCCCAATACAAGTGAGCCAAATACCCGTTATACACTTGGATAATGTAGCTCGTCCTTTCCGATTGTAAGTGAAATGTCTTTGTTTGCCCATCATATGTAATTCCCATTTATAATCCCCCTTATTTCAATTTTTTCAATTAACCTAACATCTCAATCATCTTGTTCATTCGCTTCATCCTTCAAAAAAAGGAGCTTCAAAAGAAAACTGTCGTCATCCTTTGCGCCCCCTAATATAGTAAAACGAACCGTTTTATTTAACCGAACCTTCTGAAAATCCGTTATAAATATAACGCTGCAATGCAAGGAATATAATCAATGTCGGAATCACAACAATGATGACACCCGCACATATAATTTCCCACTGCGCTCCATAAGGCCCTTGGAATTTAAACAAGGCCGTAGATATAACTTGTAATTCTGCTTTCGGCATATATAAGTACGGTATATAGAAATCGTTATAGACCGCTACACCTTTTATAATGAAGATTGTTGCAATAGCTGGTTTTAGCTGTGGTACAATGATCTTCCTAAAAATGGTGAAATATGAAGCTCCATCTAGCATCGCTGACTCATCCAATGAAACAGATACACGATCAAGGAATTGCAAGAAAACAAAAACTGCAATAATGTCTGTACTCATGAATAAAATAATCGCTGACCATCTCGTATTAAATAGCCCTAATTCACTAATAATTTGAAACGTTGCTACTTGAGTCGTTACCGCCGGAATTAATGTCGCTAATAGGAATAACCCTAACATAAGCTTACTACCTCTAAATTGAAAGCGACTTAATATATATGAAATCATTAATCCGAGAAGGATGGCACTTGATACAGCAAGCACAAAAATAATGAACGTATTGAAAAAACCAAGTAACATTCTCCCTTCAGTGAAGGCTCTAGTATAATTTTCAAAGTTCAACCAGCTTTGCGGTGGGATTAGCGCACCTGTCGAAACATATTCTTCTCTACTTTTAAAGGATGCAAACAACACAACTAAAATCGGTATAATTGTAGCAGCAACCCCTAATATTAATGAAACATATTTAACAACTGAAAAAAACCTTGCACTTAAACTCATCATTAAGCCTCCTTATCCTTAAAGAGAAATTTCTGAAGTATCGTAACAAAAATTACGATAACTAGGAGAACAACCGCCATGGCAGAAGCTAGTCCAACTCGACTAAACTTAAAGGCCGTATCTACTGTTTGAATAACAAATGTGCTACTTCCGTTAGCTCCACCTGTCATGATGAACGGAATTTCAAATACACTAATCGCACCACTGACAGCTAATATAAGATTCAATTCAACAACTCGGCGAATACTAGGTAAAATAATGTATACGAATTGATGCCATCTATTCGCACCATCAATTTCAGCAGCCTCATAGATTTCACTTGAAATGGATTGAATCGCCCCTAGAAATATAATGAAATTAAAACCCATGTACCTCCAGACAGACGTTCCCGCTAAAGAAATATTAATTAAATCAGGGTTCCCTAACCACAATTGAGCATACTCACCAAGACCTAAAACAGCCAATAAGCTATCTAATGTTCCACCCTCACGATAAAAGAACAAGAAAATAAAGCCAATAGCAACACCATTTAATAAGTAAGGAAAGAAAATAGCCCCTTTGAAAAAGTTTTTCAACCTTACTTCAAAACTGAGTAGTGTAGCAAAATAAAGCGCTAAGCCCATTTGCACGAAAGTAGCCGCAAAGTAATACAAACTAACAACAAACACCGAGAAATATTCAGGTCTTGTAAAAATCGTGACATAGTTACCGAACCCAACAAAATCCATAGTTGGACTCATTCCATTCCAATTATGAAAGCTGTACACAATCATATTAAACAACGGTAAGTACGAAAACGTTATTAGCAACCCTACTGGTATAAGAGAAAAAGCAATAATAATAATAATTCGTTGTGTGCGATAATTAAAATTAGCTAGTCCTAAACCACCCTTTTTTTTATCGCTTACACTTTCAGACACATTTGCCATCAGTAAACCCCCTTAAAAACTTTCAGCTTTACGCTTTATAGTAACCTTCCCTTTTCGGTTCATACACAATAAGTTAAATAAGACCTATGACTATTCAAAATGTTACTTTCTTACATACGCTCTCCCCTCGAAATATTAGTTCATCGATCACTTAATGGCATGAAATCAAACGTATAATAACGCTTTCTTACAAATCAAATGACGACACTATCGTACGTTTCGCCCTAAAATTTTACTGTTTTCTCCATTTATAATCAGCATTAATACGGTAAGGTTTTTTAATTAAGTAATCGTTAAAGTATTATCTAAACCTTATCTTATTATGAGAACGTTTACGTGTCAACCATGAATATATAAGTTAAATTATTTGTTTAAATTCGTCATTAATGCTCGAACCATGATGCCGTACAAAGCCGGTGCACTTACAGCAAACACTAAAAGATTTAGCGTTCCCATATAATACAAAAAAAACATACCTACAAGTAAGAAAACAGATCTCAGAAGATTCTTTATAGCTAAGACAAAACTAATTCCGACAGTTTGATGAAGGAAAAGTACTTTCCCTTCTGTAATAAGATAGGACGTATACGTAAAAAGCAATAAAAATAGTGCTAATAAATATAACATGACGATTAATCCTATTAATGAGTATTCCGTAGTTGATTCGTTTAATAAAAACGTAGTCATATACAGCAACGCAAACACTAATGCAAATAAAAACGAACCCCATTTATAAGTAGAATACATCCGATAATAACTCGTATACATCTGAGCAATTGACACATCCTCTTCGTCCATTCTCCCACGCTTCACATCAGCTATCACGGCAAACAACCCCGCTGTCGCCGGAATTAATCCATACACAACAAATCCTCTTAAAACAAATAGCCAAAAAAGAAGACTTGCTTGAATATAATAATATACCCTTGTTATAAAAGTCATGTCCATCATGATTAAACACCTACTTATATAGAGCTGATATAATAATCGTCAAATGTATCAGCTCTATTTATTTAATGTTGCATTTTTTTCAACTGATAAAACTCACCTTGTTTTTCCATTAATTCATCAAACGTTCCTACTTCCACACATTTCCCTTCTTTCATGACAACAATTCGGTCGGCATCCCTTATCGTAGATAGCCGATGTGCCACAATAAATGTCGTACGTCCTTTAATTAGCTCACGAATCGCCTCTTGCACGTGAAATTCAGACTTATTATCCAATGCAGAAGTCGCTTCATCTAATAGGATCACTTCAGGGTTTCGAACTAGAGCACGAGCAATGGCAATACGTTGGCGTTGCCCCCCTGAAAGCTTACCACCATGCTCGCCAATTAACGTATTCAATCCGTCTGGCATTTCCGCAATAACATCGTGAAGGTTAGCCATTTGTACAACCTGCTGAAGTTGCCCCTCAGATACATTATCTAATCCATATGTTATATTGTCTCTGATTGATCCGGAAAATAGTACCGTATTTTGAGGAACAACCGCAATTCTTTGCCTGTATGCCTGCATGTTTAGGTCATCGAAAGAGACATCATCGATTAAAATCCTCCCTTCCGTTGGGCGATAAAAACCAACTACCATGCTTAGAACTGTTGATTTGCCTGCACCTGATTCCCCGACAAAGGCTATACATTCTCCAGGCTTCACAGTTAAATTAAAACGATTAAGAACATGCTTCTTCGTATCTTTATAATGAAAGCTCACATCTTCAAATGTAAACTGCCCTTTTAAATGTCCCAGTCGCTTCTCACCTTGATATTCAACCATTTCTTTTGAAAATAACACTTCTGAGACCGAAATAATCGATTCATAGCCTTTTGCTAATTGAGGGTACACATTTATAATCTGATTCACTGACATGAGTATCGTTGTAAAATAAGCTTGATACAGAGCAATATCGCCGATTGGCATTTGTCCACTATACACGAGGTATGCTGTAAAAATTAAGCAAATCATTTGAAACACTTGAAAAACGACCCAACCTGATGCGCCAAAGAACGCTTCAGCAATATCTAATTTATACCCCTTTCCCTTTAGGTCCTTTAGCGTAGAATCCGTTTTTTTAATTTCTAAATCTTCAAGTCCATGAGCTCTTGTAACAGGGATCATATTTACTGTTTCCGCCACTTGACCTGACATCACTTCAATTTGCGTTCTAAATTCTCGGTTACGTTGTCTCAATCTTTTCTTGAAGAGGATAACTAAACCAATCGCAAGAGGAATGACCAAAATAAAAAATAAAGCCATCGTTCCATCACGAAAAGCCGTTACTGTTATCGCTACAACCACATTTGTAACCGCAGCAGAAAAAGTAAACATCACTTGTTTAGAGAGAACCTCAATATTTTCTACATCTCGAAGTACCTTTGCTTGTAATTTCCCCGAGCGCAACTCACTATGATAGGATATCGACAAATGCTGTAATTTACGAATTAACGTACTTCTTAATCCTGCTTCAACATGTCTTGAAGCTTTGCTTAAGAAACTAACATGTAGCACTTGAGAAGGAATGTTTTGCACAATAACTAAAACGACAACAGCAAAATTGATCCACAATTCTGCTACATTTCGTTCATCTGGAGCACTAGCTATATTAATCATATTAGCTGTCACAACAGGTATGACCCACACAGGTGAATGCTTCATCAAAAAGAAAATAAAAGATAAAACAATATTTCTTACTTGCCCCTTGTATAATTGCAAAAACGTATGTAAAGCCCTCCCCTGCTTCACCTCATTCCCGCTAAATAACGGTTCATAATTAAAGGATTGATTTTTCTTCTCCCCCATAAAACCCACTCCTTAAAGAAATTCCTAAAATAACTGAAGGTGTCTCAAAAGTCCTTCTTTTAAGACACCCCATTACTATCTTATATATCTAAAATATATTGAAGAATACGATCAGGATGACCTGGCAGGTGCTCATGTCCGAAATCTGGGTACAGCTCATAACGTTTAGAAGATGTTATTTTGTTATATGCTGCAAATTGTGTCGACGGTGGACACACTGTATCCATTAACCCAACGGCCATTAATACATCTGCTTTTATACGTGGTGCTAAATGCTGAATATCGATATAGCCTAGCTTCGTAAATATCTCTTCTTCACGTTTATGCTGAGGATCAAAATGTCTAAAGTACTCTTTCAGCTCATGATAAGCATCCTTCGCTAAATCCATTTCCCACACCCGCTGATAATCACTTAAAAAAGGATAAACAGGGGCGGCTTTTTTAATTCTTGGTTCTAAGGCAGCACAAGCCAATGTTAACGCACCACCTTGTGACCACCCTGTTGCAATAACCCTTTCTTCATTCACTTCTGGTAAATCCATCACAATCCTAGCAATTTGAGCTGTATCTAAAAAGATATGACGGAAAAGTAAGTGATCTGCTCCCTCATCATCGAGTCCACGAATAATATGACCATGATGAGTATTCCCCCTCACTCCTCCGGTATCCTCTGAATATCCACCTTGCCCACGTACGTCCATCGCTATGACTGAATAACCTAATGAAGCAATGCTTAATAAACTAGCCCATTCTCCTGAGTTAACCGTATAGCCATGAAATTGAATAACTGCTGGATGAGGTTGTGAGGTATATTTCGGCTTCACATACTTACAATGTATTCTGGCCCCTTTCACTCCTGTAAAATATAAATGGAAACATTCAGCAAATGGAACTTGGAATTCACTCCGAACAAAATCCACTTTAGCATCAACTGCCTCCATTTCTGCTAATGCTCTTTCCCAATACTGATCAAAATCTTTCGGCTTCGGATTTCTTCCTTTATATTCAACTAACTCTTCAAGAGACATATCAATTAATGGCATAATATTACCCCCACTTCTTTTCTTTAACTGTGGAATATGAATAGATCATTTCGGCATTTCCTATTAATTCATAACGTTCAACAGTTGCAGGAATAATAAAATGGTCACCCTTTGAAAAATGATGAGATGTTCCATTAACAACAACCTCACCTTCACCAGCTAGAATACTAACTAATAAATAATTTTCTGTATGCTCTGTTTCATACGCGCCTGCTAACGTTCCATGAAAGACAGTAAAGTACTCCTGTGACACTAGTTTTTTCTTTACTAGACCTTGATCGCTCAACTCCGTTTGTTCTGGATATGTATCCTGATGTGGGATTGTCGTTACATCAATTGATTGACGAATATGTAGCTCACGCGCATTTCCTTTATCATCAATACGATCATAGTCATACACTCGATAAGTCGTATCTGAGCTTTGCTGCGTTTCAAGAATAAGAGTCCCTTTTCCAATGGCATGAACAGTACCACTCGGGACATAATAGAAATCCCCTGGAGAAATAGGCACTTTCTTTAACAATTTATCCCACACTCCTTTTTCTATCAATGTTACGAATTCCTCTTTCGTTTGAGCGTGATGACCTAAGATCAATTCTGCACCCTCTTCACAATCAATCACATACCAGCATTCTGTTTTACCGAGCTCACCATTTTCATTTACACGTGCATAGTCATCATCGGGATGAACTTGGACAGATAAGTCTTTATTCGCATCCAAAATCTTCACTAAAAGAGGAAATTGCTCACCCTTTTCATTTCCGAATAGCTCTCGATGGTCATTCCAAGCATCAATTAGCGTCCGACCAGCTAATGGACCATTTTGAATGGTCGAGGGACCATTCTCGTGCGCTGATATCCCCCAGCACTCACCTGTCGTCTCAGTCGGAATCGTATAGCCAAAAAGCTCCCTAAGCTTCTTTCCACCCCAAATGCGATCTTTAAATTTCGGTTCTAGAAAAATCGGTTCATTATACATTTTCATCCTCCTGTTCAATATTTGGAATCCAGACATTTCTATGACTGTGTTTCGTTATATTTCACTAATGCAGCCGCCCCAATTAAACCAACATCGTCGCCTAACTGTGCCATTTTGAATTGCAAATGATCAGCCAGAGGTTTCATCGCTTTCTCTTTGGCAAACTCAATGGCAGGATTGAATAAGTAGTCCCCTACCTTACTCACTCCTCCTCCGAAAATGATTAATTCTGGGTTATATAAGTGGATAACATTAACAAGTCCTACACCTAAAAATGTTCTCGTTTCTTCAACAATCTCTAATGCTAACTCATCGTTTCTTTTGGCTGCATCAAAAACGTCTTTAGACGTAATTGGATTCTTATCTCTTAAAACACTATTAACTGAACTCTCTCGTAATCGCTCTTTTGTTCTATTCATAATCCCTGTACCTGAGGTATATGCTTCTAGACAGCCTCGATTCCCACAGCCACATACAGGACCATCAGGGTTTAGGCTCATATGTCCAACCTCTGCTGAACTTCCATTGACTCCTAACAGCAAGTGACCATTATCTAGTATTCCTGTCCCTACTCCCGTACTTATCGTCATATACACCATATTTCTTTTCCCTTTTCCTGCCCCAAAGTAATATTCCCCCAAGGCAGCAGCATTAGCATCATTGTTAAGATAAACAGGTACATGAAAGTGTTCTTCAAGAATATTTCTTAAAGGAATATTTACCCAACCAGGTAAATTCGGAGGCGATAGAATCGTCCCTTGAAACACATCTAATGGTCCTGGAGATCCTATCCCAATTCCTAGTATCGCTTGTTTCCCTTCTATTTTAATCGTTTCATCGCTCACTCGCTCAATCAATGAGATTAATCGTTTCATAACAGCATCCGGTCCTTCTTTGGCCTGAGTTAGCGTACTTTCTCTTTTAATCAGCTCACCAAATTCAGTAAAAAGACCTGCTCGTATTTGTGTACCTCCTAAATCAACTCCAATTAAATACAATACTTCCCCCTACTTTCTACTTAATTATTTCCTTAACGCTCACTTTACTATAAGAAATGTACAACGACATTTCAAGAACCTTCGTACATCCAGAAAGTACTTACTGACTTTTAGAAATAAGGGCAGAATGAAAGAGGTCAGACCAGAAGGCCTTCTTTCTGATCTGACTTTTTTTGGTACATCTATTTAGATGAATAATAATTTCGAACGGTTTTCTCTGCTTTTTTGCCGTACATGCAATAATCATCATTCGAAGAAGCTTGATCGCGTTCATATAAATGAGCTGGCCAATCCCAAAGCATGTAACCACCGAACCATTCTTCATTATCTAACTTAGAAAACATTTCCTTATAATAGTCATCTTGGGCTTCTTCACTCACTTGCCCTTTGTTTAAATTCCAATCATTCGGAACCATCGGCGATCCGAATCGACTAGGACAGCCTGCCTCCATAAAGAAAAACGGCTTTCCCCATCGTTTAACGACTTTTTTAATACGTTGAATGTGTTCATCCCAGGAATCAACAGGATAATAGCCGCTAGATGAGATAACATCGACCGCATCCCACCATTTCACTTGGCCTTCTTGGTATTTATCACAATTATAAGTAACAACACCTGAATACACTTCACGTACTTTACGAATTAGTTCTCGCCATTCCTGCTCACGGCGATCGGTTTGTACCATTTCACAGCCAACACAGAACATTTCACAATCTGTCTCTTCAGCTATTTTGGCATAATGTAAGATGAAATTCGTGTAACTTTCAAACCATTCTGACCATTTCGGTTCACAAGGGACATCAAGATCAAAGAAATTAATGTGTGCTCTCCATGTTCCGTCAGAGCAATTAACAACAGGTTTTAAGCAAACAGACAAACCTAAATCTTTTGCTTCATTAATAGCCCAATACACTTCATCATCTGTTACGACCGTACCATCTTTGTAATTAATCTCTGTCGAATGTGCTGTTTCTTGTAGCCCTTGAAACGCAATTGCAGTCCAATTCACAGCTAAACGCTCTTTCATTTCTTTCATAGAGTGCTTCGCTTCCTCCGTCGCCCATTGCCCACGGATACCAACCCAACCCCAAGTCATTCCTTTAATAAAGTTCATTACGCAAACTCCCCTTTGTTATCATTAGCCTTGTTCTTTATTAATTCGTTCAATCATTTCAAAGCAGAATCTTGAATTGTGATATGGACATTTCCATGGCTCCACCTTCGGAAAATCATGATACACATGATTATTTTCATCTAACTTCCAGTACCATTCACCACTTTTATGGTCAATGACATATTTGGTTGTATATTGCCATAAGCGTTCGACCGCATTATAATATGCTGAATCCTTCGTAAGATGAAATGCGTTATAAAAACCAACCATCGATTCAGCCTGCACCCACCATACACGGTCCTTATCTAAATGTCCGTTTCCCTCTAGCTCATTCATGACACTTCCATCTGAATCTATTCCGTCTTCTAACACTTTTTTCGCCATTTTTAACGATACATTTTCTACTCTTTCTAATAAGCGTTCATTTTGAAGAACCTCTGCCGCTTCATATAATAGCCAGCTTCCTTCAATATCATGACCATAAGAAATCGTATTAGACGCAGGTTGCCACTGTTCATTAAAGAACAATATAAATTGGTACGTGTCTGGATGAACAATATGGTCTAACGTCACTTCAATTAACTCGGTTAACTGCCTCTTCAAACCTTCATCCTTCCATACTCGGTATAGGTTCGTGTAAGCTTCGAGAATGTGCAAATGAGTATTCATTGATTTTGCAGAATTTAAATCCTTACCACTTAATCGTAAATCTTCATCTACACCCCACGTACGAGTAAAAGCTTCTAAATACCCTTTATTATCCTGATCATACGCATGCTTCTCGATTAATTCATACAGCTCTTTTGCTATTTCCAAGCTTTCTTCATTTCCAGTTGCCATGTAATATTCAGACAATCCATAAATGGCAAAAGATTGATTATATATGTGCTTACGGTCTTCTACTGGATGTCCTTTATAATCAACCATCCAGTAAACTCCGCCCTGCTCAGGGTCTATAAATGATTCAATTAAAAATGAATATGCGTGATTAGCAACTTTTAAGTAACGTTCGTCCTTAAACATTTGGTAAGCTTTTGAATAGCTCCAAAGGATACGGGAGTTTAATATACACCCTTTTTCTGCTTCTTTATTAACCTGTTGGTCATTCGTTATATAACCATAAAACCCACCATATTCTTCATCTATCGTATGATCAATCCAGTAAGGTAAAATGTCATTCGTAAGATGCTTTTCAATTTGTTGACGTAGTTCTAATTGTGGAATCATCTCAACCTACTCCTTTTTCTTTTCATTTAGATAAACAAGCCCGCTAAGAGAACAACCATCCATAGCGGGCTGAAACACATGAAACAAATTCCTTACTTACACATTCTCTTCTAAAGGATCATTAATGTCTCCAAACAGGCCAATGGTCTCCGCTTGACTTTCCTCCTGCCAAGGCATATAAGATAACGACTCACCAATGCTCTTCACTTGACCCATTACACTAACACTTCTTCCCAAGAATAAAGTAACGACCGAATTTCACACATGTCCTAACACTCATACAAACCGATCACTTAATGACGTGAATCTTATTCATATAAAAATTAGAATTACTTACCAAATACCAATTAATGACTTTATCGTTTAAGTTACATAACGTATGATACCTTGACACCGCTTACTTGTCAATACAATTCTCCTTTTTTATAATGGTCATTTTTCCGTTCATAATACTTAATAATTTGACCCAAACGATAAAAAAGATGTTGAAGTTTATAACCCTCAACATCTTTTTCTCTTATTTACTTTAAATTCTTTTGACGGAGTCACGGTGAATAATCGTTCCTTTTATAAGAACACGACCGGAATTTTTGTGCTCATTCTTAATCTTATCTATAATAAATTCGACAGCTACTTTTGACATTTCCTCAATATTTACTTCAACCGTTGTCAACTGAGGCTCTGTTAAAGTGGAATAAATATCATTATCAAACCCAACAACTGAGCAATCTTCTGGAACTGAATACCCCATTGTTCGTAATTTATTCATTAAATTATAACCGACTTGATCGCAGTTACATACAAAAGCTGACGGTAGTGGATTAGGTATTTCTAAATCAACATAAGCCCCTTTTTCGTCACGGTCGTTAATAATATAATCCTCACTTAAGCTTAGGTTATGTTCTAATAATGATTTATAATACCCAAGAAATCGATCCTGAATGCTGCTCGTTGAATGGATATTACCAACAAAAGCTATATCTTTATGACCTTCCTTCACTAGATAATTCGTTAATTCATATACTCCATAAAAATTATCTGTAATAATAGAATCGATATCAGAATGATCCGTATAGAAGTCTAAAAATACTTTTGGAATATTATTATCAGTTAACAAATCAATGTACTTACTACTAATTTGACCTAATATGATAAATCCATCAACCTTACTTTCATAGTACGTTCTCGGTAACTGTAAGTTCCGTTCATCCTCTGCCGAAAGAACTTGCAAGATCCCATAATAATTATATTGTTCAAGCATTGTCGTAATGTGCTGATAGAATTTCAAATAAAAATTACCACCAGAAAATCTTTCAGGAATGATAATTCCTATATTATAAGAAAGGCCTTCCTTCATCGATTTCGCTACTGCATTAAATCGATAACCCATTTCTATCGCAAGCGCTTTAATTTTTGCTTTCAGCTCGTCACTTACTCCCTCTTTATCATTTAATGCTTTTGATACCGTAACACTACTTACTCCAATACGTTCAGCTATATCTCTCATCGTTATATTACTTTTCATTGCGCGCACCTCCTTACCAACTTTTACAGAAAAGGTATCGCAAAAAGTCAATTTTTGACTCTCTGTGATACCTCTTCAATACTAAATTTGCACTATCACATACTAAGAATACTAAGCGAACCAAAAGGTTGCAACTATTTTTTCCTATGACTTACTTAATACTTTTAAGTAAGTGAAGGTTTTTCTCTACTAACTCTTTACGTTGCTTAGCATTTTCGATCGAATGTAACGGATCCTCAGGTGTTTGGAACGTATAGTCTACTAGCTTTTCAATCGTTGTTGTCGCTACGTGAATCCTTGTGTCACTTGAAGCATAATAGATAAATACTTCATTTTGCTCATTTACAACTGCACCATTGCAAAAAATTACATTTGAAACATCTCCGACACGTTCTTCATCATATGGGGCAATAAAATGTCCACCAGGCTTAGCAATAATCTTCTCAGGAGCTTCTAAGCTAGTCGCAAAGGTATATAGGACATATCGTAAACCAGCAGCTGTATTTCGAACTCCATGCGCAATGTGAATCCAACCCTTATCCGTTTTGATCGGCGCAGGCCCTTGGCCATTTTTCACCTCATACACAGTGTGATACACCTTTTCATCCATGATCGTCTCTTCAGAAATAACCGGTTTTTCAATGTCGTCACATACACCAAAAGCAATTCCTCCACCTTTCCCAGTGGAGATGAAGCCATCTTGTGGCCTTGTATAAAAGGCATACTTCCCATCCACAAATTCAGGGTGTAGCACTACATTTCGTTGTTGAGGAGATGGTGTCTCAATATTTGGAAGGCGTTCCCAAGATTTCAGATCTTTCGTTCGAACAAGAGCGGCTTGAGCAACTGCACTTGACGTATCAAATTGAGATGCTTCAGGATCCTTGCTTTCGGAACAATAGATCCCATAAATCCAGCCATCTTCATGCTGTACTAATCTCATATCATATATATTCGTTTCATCTTTATAAGGGTTTTCCCAAGTAATCGGTGTATGAATAAACTGAAATTGATCAATACCGTTTTCACTCTCTGCTATAGCAAATATAGACTTACGATCAACCCCTTCTAATCGTACGACCATATAATACTTCCCGTTCAAATAAATAGCCCCAGGGTTAAAGGTAGCATTTACGCCTAAACGCTCCATAAAAAATGGATTAGATTGTTTATTAAGATCAAACCTCCAGTGTAGAGGAACATGATGTCTTGTTAAAACTGGATCTTCATAACGATCGTAAATACCGTTATAAAACTCTTTCTTCTTTTTATTTTTCTTTGCAAGGTATTCATTTTGTTTTTCTAACAACTCAAAATACTTTTCATGAATCATAGTCATTCAACCTTCCTTAAACAGTTTATTTTATTAGTTTATCGTTAACTCTATTTCACTCATCAATAATAACTTAATTTCATTTCGTGTGTCAACTCCGCAATGAAGCGCTTTCTATAGAAAGCTCACTTTGTTTTATTGTTAACAAAAAAACTACTGCTATGTACGAACAGTAGTATAAAGAAATTTATAGAATAAACTGACTAATAATTTTTTGTACATCCTTCACAGCATGAGTATATGCATCAAATAACGTAGCTGGTGACACATTTAAAGTGAAAGCAACTTCATCTATTGTTGGCCAATCTCCCTTTTCTAATGCAATGGCCGCGTCAAGTACAGGCTTATATGTATTTTCTTCCCCTAGTAACGCCGCTTTAATGCTAGGTTCTAATGGAAGATCTTTAATGACATCTGGTAACGGCTTCATTAAAATCATATCCATTAAAGAAAACATACCAACCAAAAAATAGCTAGATTTCATCTTTTTCATTTGTGAATATGAACCAATGTACTCGCACGTTTTTGCCCTAATTAAACACATTTTAATCGCTTCATCAATAACTTGCTGGGAGCTTCGTTGTCCATTTTGAAAAGCTAATAAATATATCCATTTCTTTATCTCATCTAAACCTAAAAGCATTATAGCATGCTTAATCGATTGAATAGATGTTATTAAATGAAAAGTCGATGAGTTAATCAATTTAATTAACTTATACGAAAGTGCTACATCTCTTTCAATCATTTCCGATATACGATCGACATTAGGATCTTTTTGTGATAGCTCATACAATATCTCCACATAAATACTTGAAAACGCATCAACGTCTCTTGATCTAATAACAGCTGGTTTGCAAAAGAAGTAACCTTGAAAGAATACAAACCCATCAAATAAGCACATTTCATACTCTTCGCGAGTTTCAACTTTTTCAGCTAAAAAATCAATTTGATATGGGCGTAATTGTTGTAGCATCTTTTTCCGTTTAGCTCGATTCGTTTGTCTAATATCAATCTTAATAATATCAACTAGTTGATACATATTTTCAGATACTAGGCTTAGTTGATCGTACACAAAATCATCTAACGCTATTTTGTAGCCTTTATATTTGAGCTGTTTACAAATTTCTACTATTTCAGATGTAATTTCTACAGTCTCTAGTATTTCAATGACGATCATCTCAGGAGGAAAATAAGTTGCTACCCCTTTTTTTAATAAATTCTCAGTGAAATTAATAAAGCATGGTTTACCTTCTGAAAGCTGATCAATACCAATCGTAAAAAAGCTATTAATCAAAACATCCGTTGTCGCAACATCCCCATCAATGTTACTAAACTGGTTTTTTTCATTATTACGATAAAGAAGCTCATAAGCATAGACCTCTTCATTTTTTGTAAGTATTGGCTGACGTGCAACAAAAACTTCCATTTCATACCCCTCTTAACCTGTTAACATTGTACTATTATAATACCATTTTTTACGTAATTACTATACATATTAACTGAAAGGAATGTGAAAATTTCTTTCTTATTTATTTACTATTTTTGCTATCACACAAAAAAACAACTCAATCGTACATGAAGAATGACAAAGACTGTTAAATTGTATAGGTCGTAGTTTGTTTGTTTTCCAAAAAACGCACAGATTGATATGTTCATGTGTGGATTCTGAAAAAGCACCTCTAGAAAGAATCTAGACGTGCTTTAAAATCAAATTAAATCGTTTTTAGAACTTTAATTTCATAAGGTGGTAAAGTCACAACATTAAGGCGATGACGTTCCTTAGAAAGAAGATTTTCAAATTGACCATCACAAACGTCAACTTGCTGTTCCTCATCTGTGAAATTCATTAAGAAAAGATAATCATTCGTTCCATCCGTTCTGCGGCTGATCGATACTCCTTTAGGAAGCTGAGAGCTGATTTCGGTTCTCACACCAGCTTGTTGAATGAGCTTACTAAAGAATTCAGTGTTAAAAGGCTCTTGATTTCGAGATGCAATATAATAAGCCTTCCCTTCACCGTAAGAATTTACTGTCACAGCTGGGCGATTCTCATAAAAATCATTCGTATAATAGGCTAACGCTTCTGCACCTTCTGTATGGATCAAGTCACAGAGCTCGTGTGCTGTATACTCGCCTTTTAGTCCGAGGGTGTTCTCTTCGATAAAACGGACTCCATTCGTTTGTTCATCATGCAAGCCATCGATTTCCTCAGACCAAATACCGAGCGTTTGACGAAGCGGTCCTGGAAAACCCGTTAAGAATGTTAAATCATTTTCATTGACGATTCCAGACCAGTATGTCGTCACAAACGTACCACCTGCCTTAACAAATTGTTCGATTCTCTCCCCAACTCCATCTTTCACCATATAGAGCATTGGGGCAACAACTACTTTATATTTTGATAAGTCAGCTGTCATATCAATCACATCAATACCGACACCTTGTTCCCAGAAAGCTTTGTAATGTTTCAGAATCGTTTGTTCATAGTGAATACCTTTGTTACGTGGTCCTTGAGCATCCTTAACAGCCCAACGATTTTCTGTATCAAAAATAATCGCTACTTCTGCATCAATCGTCGTACCTGACACTTCTTCTAAGTTCTCTAATGCTTGACCAACATCAGCTACCTCTTTGAAAACACGTGTATGCTCATGACCAACATGATCAACGACAGCACCATGGAACTTTTCACTAGAGCCACGACTTTTTCTCCATTGGAAATATTGTACAGAGTCCGAACCATGGGCAACTGCCTGTAATGATGAAAGCAGATGCATTCCCGGACGCTTTAATTTACTAATCGGCTGCCAGTTCGTTAAGCTTGGCGTACTTTCCATTAAATAAAAAGGCTGGCCTCCTTTTAAGGATCGGAACATATCATGATTCATCGCTGTCCATGCAGCAATATCTGTCTCGTCCTCACTTGCATGCCATGTCGGATATGAATCCCATGAGACAAAGTCTACTACTTTAGCAAAGTCTGAATAAATCAAGCCTTCGAACGTGTCCATAAAATTCGTTGTCGCTGATAACTCAGGTCTAACCTTCTTCAATGGCTGCAATTCATGCTTATAAAAATTAATCGTCTGGTCACTAACAAAGCGTTTCCAATCAAGGTTTTGTCCATGAACCATCGTCTCACCATGAGGTGCTGGTGATTCCACTTGAGACCAGCTTGTATACGTATGACTCCAGAATGTTGTCCACCAAGCATCATTTAACTGTTCCAAAGATCCATATTTGTTTTTTAACCAATTACGAAATGCATTCTGACAGTAGTCACAATGGCATTCCCCACCAAACTCATTTGAAATATGCCAGCCAATGACAGCAGGATGATACGCATAGCGATCAGCCAATTTCGAATTCATCATCGTTACTTTTTCACGATACACTGGAGAGGTGAAGCAATGATTATGTCGCATTCCATGTAAGTTTCGGACACGATTTGGCCCAACACGTAGCACCTCTGGATATGACTCTGACATCCAAGCTGGTCTTGCTCCACTTGGTGTAGCCAAAAAGGCTGAAATGCCATTGGCAGCAAACGTATCTAATACATGGTCTAACCATTCAAACTGAAACACACCTTCCTCTGGCTCTATCATCGCCCAAGAAAAAATTCCCACAGACATTACATTACATTTCGCTAGCTTCATTAAGCGAATATCTTCCTCGAATACGCCAGGGTATTTTAACCATTGCTCTGGATTGTAATCAGCCCCATGAAGCATTCCTGTTACGTTTTCATGTATTGGTTTAAAGCGTTTGGTCACGTTAATCACCTATCTTTACTATTTTTAACTTTCATTTCTCTCACAATCCTATTATTTGTCTTACCCCTTTGTTCCTCCAGCAGTTAACCCTGAAATTAAGAAGCGTTGTAAGAACAAGTAGACGATAGCTACTGGAATGGCTATCAAGATCGATCCTGCTGCAAAACGGGTGAAGTTATTTGAAAACTCATCATTAATAAAATTGAATAGCCCTAGAGCAATCGTATAGTTTTCCGGACTACGTAATATAATTGACGGTAAAATAAAATCAAATAATGGTGTCATAAAATTGAAGAGAGCGACAACCGCTAGAATCGGTTTTGCTAACGGTAAAACAATTTTTAAAAATACCGTCATATGTCCAGCTCCATCAATATGAGCTGCCTCATCCAATTCCTTTGGTATCGTATCTAAATATCCTTTGACGAGCCATGCATTAAATGGAATTTGTCCACCTACATAAACTAAAATCAACCCAGTCAATGTATTCAACAAACCGATTAAATCTAACATAATATAAATGGCTACCATTGCCATTAACACCGGGAACATTTGTAGGATTAAGAACGTATATAACCCCGTTTTTCTTCCAACAAATTGATACCTTGAGAAGCTATACGCTACAAGACATGTAATAATAACTGAGAACAACGCCGACATTCCAGAAACGATCATACTATTTCGGTACCATAGCAAATAGTTACTTCTAGGATCTGTAAATAACCATTTGTAATGTTCCAATGACCAATTTTCCGGAATAATTGTAGCTGAATACAAGCTTCTTCCCGAATTCAAAGACATTCCAAATGCCCATACGAGAGGGTAAATAATAATGACAGCCATAATACCAAAGATAAAGTAAATACCGGCAACTTCTAAACGTGATTTCGTTTTTCGATTCATTATCGTTTCCCCTCCTCTTTAAATGAGCTTGTCTTTCTAAACTGGAAGATGGCAAATATCGAGACCATTAACCCTATAATTAAGGAAATTGCCGCAGCCATACTATAATTACTCGTTTCAAAGGTTAAGCTATACACCCAGGAAATGAGAATGTCCGTACCACCCGCACTTTGACCGCGGACAGCCGGTCCACCTTGATTAAATAAGTAAATAATATTGAAGTTATTAAAGTTAGTCGTATATTGGATGATTAAAAGTGGTGCTGTTGCAAATAGCACATGCGGTAACGTAATGTTACGGAACTTTTGCCACCTGCTTGCCCCATCAACTTCCGCAGCTTCATACCAATCCTTCGAAATACTTTGAAGAACCCCTGAAAATAAAGCAAATATAAACGGATACCCTAACCAAG
The DNA here is from genome assembly GCF_041821005.1 of Halalkalibacter sp. AB-rgal2. Lineage (NCBI taxonomy): Bacteria > Bacillati > Bacillota > Bacilli > Caryophanales > Bacillaceae > Halalkalibacter > Halalkalibacter sp. AB-rgal2. The sequence goes on along the minus strand of NZ_JBGUAV010000022.1, from coordinate 16,251 downwards.
TTTGGATCATAATTAAAACAATTCTCGTATAAAAAGGATCCGTCAGCCACGGTAAGCTCACTCCGAAAAGCGGCTCCATAATATCACGGTTAATTGCTCCAAATTGATCGTTAAACATTGCAGCAAAAATCAAAATCGAAACGAAGCCTGGAACAGCCCAAGGTAAAATTAAAATCGTCCGAATCGTCTTTTTAAATTTAATGCGAGCATCGTTAACGAGAACAGCTAAGAAAAGACCTAAAGCAATTTGCAGACTCGTAGCCACTAATGTCCATATAATCGTCCATGAAAAGACACTAATAAATGTAGAACGCCATAGAGGAACTGTCGCTAAGTTAACAAAGTTCTGAAATCCTACCCATTCAACTAAATTTCGTGGTGGTGAATTGTAAAGGTCATAATTTGTAAATGCTAACGAAATCGCAAACATTAACGGAAACACAACTGTAAAAATGACTAACACTAAACCAGGAGCCGTCAACAAGTAAGGAAACGATTTATCATAGCCTTCCTTCACTGACTCCTTAAAAGTCGGCGCTTCCCATCCTTTCTTAATAAGCTGAGCCTGTTTATAGGCGTCACGTACATTAAATACGTAAAAGGTAATGACAAATGCTAATAAAATAATGGAAACAAGTCCATATACAAGTAGAAAAATGGAATGATCTGTCCCAGGTATTGTACCAAGTGTTGAAATCCCCCATAGTCCTAAATGGATAAAGTCTTTAAATGTCACAATAAATGCCAGTTCAAGTATGATGAACGCAATCCCTTTTACGTATCGCTTATTATATAATTGACCTAATCCGGCGAATAACAATGATAAAACAAGTGCTTTTTTAGGATTATGGTTTTTTCTTTGATTCGGGCTTTGACTCTCGTCATGGCGGCCGTTTGACATTCTTCCCACCTCTTCACTTAAAATCTAAGAGAGGATGATTCAATACTTGAATCACCCTCCTTATGTGTTACTCAATCTACTCAAAGATTCTTTCTGCTAAGACACATAAGTGACTATAGGGCTCTAAAAAAGTTTGGTATTCAACCTTTTGGTACCCTTTGAGCAATAAGCAAAACTGTTACCTATTTTGGAAGGCTTGATAGGAGTCGTTTTTCCCTATATTAAGCAAGCAACAAGTGAAGCCATTGCTAATTAAATGAAACGGATTGAAAAAACGATTTTTATTTTTTCAGTGACCTCAACTATTGCCCTGAAACCTCAATCTTCGCTTTAATATCTTCAACAATTTCATCTAATACTTCAGCGACATCTTCACCATTATTAATCATTTCAATCGCATCATCCATATCCCAAACAGCTGACATTGCCGGAATATTTGGCATAGGTGTACCAAACTCGATCTGCTCGGCATAGCCTGCATACAACGGATCCGTAATATCATCTAAAATTTCTGGACGTGGTGGAATTTCACCCGTAACCTCATAGTAATATTGAGAGTTTTCATCATTCGTTAAGAATTTAGCTAAATCTTCAGCCCATTCAGGGTGTTCTGAGTAGTAAGAAACTAACCATGACTTAACACCTACAAATGAAGGAGCAACTTCACCATTCATTTGTGGAAGTGGAGCTGTTGCTAAATCTTCACCAAGGGCAGCTTCATAAATTGGTAAATTCCAAGGGCCACTAATAACCATACCAACTTTTCCTTCAGAGAATAATCCATCCATGACATCAACTGTTAACGTACGTGGCAGAATACCTTCGTCAATAAATTCTTTGTATTGTGTTAATCCAGCTACTGCACCTTCATTATTCAAACCAATATCTGTTGGGTCATATACTCCATCTTCTTCTCCAAACACATAGCCACCATGACTGTTAATAAAGGAATAGAGATAGTAAAATTCTGGAGCGACTAAGAAACCATATTGATCTTGACTTGTATCTGTATACTCTTTTGAAAATTCAAATACATCTTCAATTGTTGCTGGCGGCTCTTCCATAATACTCTTGTTGTAATAAGCAAAATACGTTTCAACCGCAACTGGTGCACCATAAATTTCGTCATCATACGTAAAGGCATCAATTGCCACATCACTAAACTGATTCATTTCATCAGCAGAATAGTCCATTGGTAGCGCTAAGCCTTGAGCAACGATATCACCCAATGAATCATGTGGTTGGAAAAATACATCAGGACCATTCCCACTCGGACCAGCTAAACTTAAGTCTTGTACTTGATCTGGAATAGCTACACGATTAAAGACAATTTCAATTCCTGTCTCCTCGGTGTACTTATCAAACATTTCCTTTGCAACATCTTCTGCAATATCTTCATCATTAATCCAAACAACTAACTCATTTGGTTTTTCTTCGCCTTGTCCTTCTTCTAGGTCTGATTCATTAGCACCATCGCGATCAGGTTCACCACAAGCTGCTAATACTAGTACCAATGAACTAATTACAATTAAAAATGACCATTTAACTTTCAATTTCTCCATCATCAATTTCCCCCTAATTTTTAATAACCATCTTGTCTATATCAATAGTGTAAAGCGTTTACAGATATATAGATATATCAAATAATTCTAAGTTAGTTTCAAAAATTGAAATTAGTGTTCATTATGTTTCATTTTCCTTCTTTTGTCTCAGTAAAATATATCGCATCGATATCGTTATTTTCTACGATTCCTACTAGGTTATACATGTTTTCAATGTATGAATTACTTATTCAAAACAAAAAAAACTTACACCGTTTATTCATTTAACGATGTAAGCTCCGATACGAGCTAGGTGTAATGCCTTCTCTCTTTTTAAATGTTGATACAAAATGACTCACACCATTAAAGCCTACAATTCCAGCGACATCCTTCAAAGGTAGTGCCTTCTCAGATAATAAAATGCGTTTTGCTTCGCGTATGCGTAACTGCACTAAGAAGGAATATGGGCTTATTCCAAAAGTCTCATGAAATAATTTATTAAGGTGCTGAGAACTAACCTCCGCCTTCTCTGCCATCTCCACTAAACCAATATCTTCATGATAGACCGTCTCTAACCATTCTACAATTGGGCGAATCTTTTCATACGATTGTAGGACCGACCGTTTATTATTCAGCTTCCCATGTTTTTTCAGCATCATTAAAAATTGATACAATTGAACAGACGATTCATAGGCAAGATACTGTGGTTCTTTTTCAATTCTTATAAGCATATCCTCAATAAGCTGAGAAAAAGACATACTTGTGGTTTCTTCATAAACAGCCGAGTAGTTCATGTCGAGAGACGTTAAAATTTGATCGACTGCCGCCCCACTAAATGTTACATAGTAAGTAGACCATAATGTTTCTGCTTCAGGATCGGAATAATAAGAATGTGGCATGTATGGAGTGACAAACACGCCATAACCTGGCTTGAGTACAAACTCTTCACCAGCAAGATTAAAAAAGCCTTCCCCTTCAACCGTTTGCAACCAGTGATAATACGGATATCCTTCAGGACGATCAAAGTCTAATTCATTTGGATTGAACCCAATACTGTCAATATATAATGGTAACGGATGATCAGATACTGAAAATGAATGGCGTTTCTTTTCAGCCATACAAGCCTCCTTATCTATGTAAGGTTACTGAAATTGTTTACTTTGTAACTTTTCAGTATTCTCCTAAATGTACGTGTACACAATGTTTAACCTTTAGTATACACTATGAGAACGTTCCCTGATTACATATCTTTCAATCATCTAAAAAAGCACACTAAGCTACCGAAGCTTAATGTGCTTTATCTATTAAACTGATTTAACTGTTCTTCCCCTGTGATAACATATTGCTCCTATTATTAGCAAGATTAAACCCGCTAACATTAGATTGAATACAGAGCTTGCCGTATTAGGGAGTTCATCTCCTTTTGATGTTGAATCAACACCTGTACTATTGTCATTCTTATCTATTCCATTCGTTGCTCCGGTTCCTTCATTTCCTTCATTTCCTTCGTTTCCTTCATTTCCTTCATTTCCTTCATTTCCTTCGTTTCCTTCGTTTCCTTCGTTTCCTTCGTTTCCTTCGTTTCCTTCGTTTCCTTCATTTCCTTCGTTTCCTTCGTTTCCTTCGTTTCCTTCGTTTCCTTCGTTTCCTTCGTTTCCTCCGTTTCCTCCGTTTCCTTCGTTTCCTTCGTTTCCTCCGTTTCCACTGTTTTCACCGTTTTCACCGTTTTCGCCGGTACCTTCATCAGAAGATGCTTCAACTCCAAACGCTTGAAACTCCATAAATCCAACCCAATTACTTGTTGAATCCGTAATAACGACACGTAAATATCTTGCTTGTTCATCCTCAAATGATAAATCAATGCGAGAAGAATCAACTTCATAAACTCCTAATGAGCGATATTCTACTCCGTCATCTGATGCCTCTAACTCAAATTGGGCAGCACCATCCCAAAAGTGAATCAATACACGTTCAATTGACACCACGTCTTCTAGGTCAACATACCACCAAGCACCATTTCCTTCATCTGTCCCCCATGACGTGTATTCATCACCATCTACTGCATTTTCGGGTGCATTATCTTTCCCACCACCAAAGCCTTCACTACTCGATGCATTTGTTGGCTTTTGATACGAAAATAACTCTAGCCCTTCTAACGTTGGATCTGTACCATCATCTTCTTCCCTCGGTTCAGGAATAGGAGGAATAGCCCCTGAGAAAACGCTCAATGATTCTTGAATCGCTTCACCGTCAAAATCAAACATCGCTTGATTCTCCCAGCCATTTCCTTCTCCAGCTCTCCAGCCAGCCCCTTCAACACCTAACCACGCAGGCTCCCAATAAAAGACACCAATACCTCGATCATTCGGAACATTTTTCACAACTTGCATAACATCGTATAAAAATCTTGCTTGACCTTCTATCGTTGCAGGATAGCCTGAAATACTTTCCTCAGCACTTCCAAATACATTCGGATGACCATCTTGATCTTTTAATGTAAACGCATACGACGTTTCGACAACAATCACATCACGATCATAACGATCACTCACATCATTTAAATTTTCTTGTAAATCATTTAATGTACCATGCCAATATGGATAATAAGATGCCCCAATTACTTGGAAATCGGTCACACCAGCATCAATAATACCGTCAAACCACCAACGATACGCACTATTATCACCGCCTTGATCAAGGTGGAGCATAATATCCACATCGTCTCCAGCATGGTCACGTACAGCTTGAATTCCTGAATTAACTAAAGTAGCTAAATTAGAAAAGCCGTTTTCAGCAATATTCCCGTCTGGAAACAGCATTCCTGGACGAATTTCATTCCCAATTTGAATCATATCAGGTGTAATACCTTCTGCTTGTAACGCATTTATCGTCTCAGCCGTGTGGTCGTATACAGCATCAACTAATTCGTCAAAAGAGTATTCTTCCCAAGCTCTCGGCTTATCTTGACGACCAGGATCAGCCCAAAAATCAGAGTAATGGAAGTTTAATAAAAACTTCATACCATGCTCTTGAATTCGCTTGGCTTTCATAATCGTATCGTCTAACCCATTATAACCGTCACCATCAAGAGGATCTTCCCAAATTTTCAAGCGAGCATAATTTGCTCCATAGCTTGCTAGAATTTCAACTGGATCAGCTTGAACACCTTGATCATAGAAGGTACCTCCATTGTCTTCAACCTTTGTTAATGTTGAAATGTCAACACCATTGATGAAATCATCACGCACATTCTCACCTTCTAGCTTCTCTAATGATACAAGATCAACCCCTAGCCATGCACCGGCATGTGCATTTGAATAAAATCCAACCGTTACTTCCCCAGCTTCTACCTCTACTTCTAAAGACATTTCTTGCCATTCACCTGTAGTCGGTATTTCGATCTCTAGCTCTTCGCCACTAACAGCATACATTACACTGCTTTCAACGGTTCCACTATTAGCAAACCAAGCCTTTAATTCGTACTGTCCATCCTCAAGCCCAGTAATCACTTGGTATGTATCTGCTTCGTAAGATTCTTCACTCCAATAGTTTAATAATTTATCTCCTCCATTGTCAGGCAACCAATCGTTTTCCGGAGTCGTAATAGCTTCACTTCCGTTCGTCACCCAGCCTTCTAAATCTTGTTCAAAGCTACCATTTTGAACAAATGACTGTGCACTCGTCGTTAATGCAAAGACAATTCCTACTGTACACACAGTTATAATAGCTACTAACATGCGGTACATTCCTGCGTTTTTCTTATTCACTTTACCTTCCCCCTTCATAAAATATTTTAACTAAGTTCACAAGGTTAATAATAAAGCGTTTTCAATGTAATTTAAATATCAAATACTTCTATGGAAATTTCATATTTTGATAAGAACAGCTGTATAGCTCTCGCATGTTTGAAAGCCGTTCCATAGCTGATACATTTAAATAACGAGCCTTCTGGATCCACATTCCGCTATTTGACCATTTGTAATTCAATTTCTTCTACCTTTTGTGTATTAGCAGAATGAATCCCATTGGGCATAGAAAAAACATCATAGTAAGATTCAGCAAAACCTTACTATGACTGTCTAAGCACTCGATCTATTAACCTATAAAACCCTAAAACATATGTCCCCACGTTCGTGGACCAACCATACCATCTATGGTTAACTGATTTTGCTCTTGGTACCTTCTAACTGCATTGGTCGTCATAGGTCCATAAATTGAATCAGCCTTTGTCCCAACCACTCGTTGAACAGCTCGGATATCTTGTCCTCTCAAATAGGGTCTTTGTAATTGAATTAATCTTCTGTAAATAGGCAGTACTTGTGCTAACTCAGCTCGAGTTTTTGGACCAACAATACCATCTACTTTAACCCCTCTTTTCAACTGAAATGATCGCACTGCCCGTTCCGTTTCTACTCCAAAGGTACCATCAGCTCCAAACCTCGGCAATGATTCTCCTACCGCAAGTAATTGATTCTGGATTTTTCGAACGGCTGGTCCTGTCCGCTGGTGTTTTCGTGAAAGTAATCTACTCGTATTCTGTGTCGTTTGATAATAGCGCTGTAAATATTCTGTAGGATCTAAGCAATTGTTCACACGATTCGCTCTCCAACCGTAAGGAGGGGAAGATTCCGCTCTTTTTCTTACTTCATAATGAAGATGAGATCCGGTAACAGTTCCAGTTGCGCCCTGCCTACCGATCACTTGATCTCTGTGAACCGTTTGTCCAACTCTTACTAAAACACGATCTAAATGTGCATAAACTTGGCCACGATTATTTTTATCCCTTACTAAAACAACATTTCCATAACCGCCAAACCCTGAACCACTTTGCCCCATCCCTGCAAATAGAACCTGACCTTCAGTAAATGCTTCAATAGGAGCTTGATGTGCCTTCACAAGATCAATTCCCGTATGCCATTCTCTTCCACCACGAATCGGATGAATTCTCCAGCCAAACCCACTCGTAATACGATACCCATCAAATACACCCATCATATCTCCCCCTTATCATCAAAATATAATGCTTACGAGGGGACCTTTTTTTCATATACAACCCTCATAGCATCCTATGCATGCAAGAGACATTTTGAGTAATGGAAGCGCTGATATGAACAAATCAAAAAAACACAAGGAGCATCAGCCTCTTGTGTTTCTTCGTAAACTATATATTAAATCGACGCCAATCCATTTTTCAAATCATTAATAATATCATCTATTGATTCTGTACCAATAGACAGGCGAATCATTCCAGGTGTTACTCCTGCTGCACGTTGATCTTCCTCACTTAATTGCTGATGGGTTGTGCTCGCCGGATGAATAATGAGTGATTTCGAATCTCCAACGTTAGCCAAATGAGAGAATAATTGCATAGACTCTATAAATTTCTTACCTTCTTCGACACCACCATTAATTTCAAATGTCAAAATCGCTCCAAGACCTTTTGGTAAATACTTCTTACCTAATTCATAGGACGGATGGCTTTCTAACCCAGCATAATTAACTGATTCAACTTTTTCATGATTTTCTAAAAAAGCAGCTACAGCTAGAGCGTTTTCACTGTGGCGCTCCATCCGTAAATGAAGTGTTTCTAGTCCTTGAAGCAATAGGAATGAGTTAAATGGAGAAATAGCTGCACCCATATCACGCAATAATTGAACCCGCGCTTTAATGATATAAGCAATCGGACCTACCGCTTCTGAATAAACCACTCCATGATAGCTTGGGTCAGGTGTCGTCAATCCTTTGAATTTATCATTAGCGGTCCAATCGAATTTCCCACTATCAACAATAACCCCACCAATTGAAGTTCCGTGCCCGCCGATAAATTTCGTTGCGGAGTGGACTACAATGTCAGCTCCGTGCTTAATCGGTTGTAATAAATAAGGGCTAGGGAATGTATTGTCGACAATTAATGGAATCCCATGAGCGTGCGCAATTTGCGCAACAGCCTCAATATCTAGAATATCTCCTTTAGGATTTCCGATCGTTTCAGCAAAGATCGCTTTCGTCTTATATGTTAAAGCTTCTTTAAAGTTATGCGGATCGCTTGGATCGACAAATGTTACATTCACTCCTAGCTTTGGCAATGTATGCGCAAATAAATTATACGTTCCACCATATAAGCTAGAAGCCGAAACAATTTCATCTCCTGCCTCAGCAATATTCAATACGGAGCATGTAATCGCAGCTTGTCCAGATGCAGTAGCTAAAGCAGCTGCACCACCCTCAAGCTCAGCTACACGCTTTTCAAACACATCCGTCGTTGGATTCATTAACCTTGTATAAATATTACCAAATTCCTTTAAGGAAAATAAATTTGCTGCATGTTCTGAATCTTTAAAACCATAGGATGTTGTTTGATATAAAGGTACGGCTCTAGAAAGAGTTGTAGGGTCAATCTCCTGTCCTGCATGAATTGCTAGCGTTTCCAAATTAAAGCGTTGCTCTTCTGACATGAATAATTCAGCCCCTTTTTGTAGAATAAATGTCCATTTCTAATCTATTCTACCATTAAATAAATCAAACGTTTACTGTATTTTCAAAAAACTCCTTTAAAAATTGTAAAAATAACCGTTCAGTAGGCAGCAATTCCCTCCCCTTTGGTGTAATAACACCTACTGTTCGAATAACTTTCGGATCTCTAATCCTTATCTTAACAGTATTATGTGGAACATTATCCATTACTGTTACCTCTGGTAGCAATGTAATCCCTAACCCTGCAGATGCTAAACCTTTAAGTGCATCAACGTCATCACCTTCAAACGAAATATTCGGATAATAACCCTGATCTAAGCAAGCTTGAATGACAAGCTCACGAAAATACATTCCTTCAGGTAAGACAACAAATGGTTCACCCTCTAATTGCTTTAACGATAATTCGTTATTTTTTGACAGTCGGTGCGTTTTCGGTACAATAGCCACAACTTCTTCTCTAAATAATGTGTATCCCTCAACACGTGGATCATCTTCCGGCACAGGGGCTAAGAGTGCCATATTGTATTCACCATTTACCACATCTTCAATTAAGTTATAATAGATCCCCTGCTTTAATTGAAACTTAGCTTTAGGATAGTCTTGACGAAATCGTGATATCGCAGTAGGTAACGTAAATGCAGCCATACTAATTGGAAATGTAATTCTAACCGTACCTTTTTCAGGTTCTAAATGTTCCTCTACTTCTCTCTTTGCACTTTCAATTAATTTCATCGCTTCCGTCGTACGTTCAAGAAAAATACGCCCCAGCGGTGTCAATTTCACACGTCTTCCTTGACGAACAAACAAGTCCACACCAAGTTCATCCTCCAAATTACCTATTTGCCTACTTACGGCTGATTGAGCAACATGAAGTGCTTCAGCTGCCTCCGTCATATGCTCTCTTTTTGCCACTTCCATGAAATACTTAAGCTGTCTTAATTCCATCTTTATCCCTCTTTCATATCACAAAGGCATTGATCTTATCTTTTATTTATATTGATTAGATTGTTTACTCAGTTATAGAATATGCATATCAAGTCAAATACAGTTACTTTTTTCGTAGAGTGAAAAACAAAGTCATTTTTGAAATAAATCTGCAACTATATAAATTAGAATATTCCCAATATACTGAGTATTCAAATATTTTCTCTTCTATCATGACATTCAATATTGTAAAAATCAACAATTAATTCAAGTATATAACTTTAAAAATCACTGACTTACGAAAGGATGATTTAAGATGTCTAATAAAGAATGGAGCAATTGGCAAAAAGAAATTATCCAGGAGGAATATGTGAAACCGATTCTTTTAGAAGAAAAACTCCAACAAAAAATTGAAGAAGTGAATAAAAAGTATAGTGCCCGATATAAAATTGTTTATGGCGGAAAATATTAAATTATACGCGAATATCTCAAAAGATGATTTCCTCTTTTGAGATATTCATGAAACACTACTCATCGTATTAGCTTCTATATAAAAAACCACTAAAACCCTTATAAACAGGCTTTTATTACTGATTCAACCCCAAAACATGAAGTAACTAACCTCTCATAATCAATCTCAAATCGAGATTAAGTTTATCGATTTCGTGTATCCTATATCATTTCAGCATAAGTATCATCTATTTTTTATATTGTTCGATTCCCTTTCCTAATAATAAAATACTCACTATCAGAAAATTTAAAACGGAGGGATCGTAGAATGGCTATATTAGAAAAATCACCACAAACTACTACGGCTGCAAATTATGTCCGTGATTTATATGAAATGATTATTAAACGAAACCCAAATGAGCCTGAATTTCATCAAGCTGTTAAAGAGGTATTAGATTCATTAATACCGATATTAGAAAAAGAACCTAAATATATGGAAACAGGTGTACTCGATCGGATCGTAGAACCTGAGCGCTTTATCACTTTTAGAGTGCCATGGGTAGATGATCATGGAAACGTTCAAGTGAACAGAGGATTCCGAGTACAATTCAATAGTGCGATCGGACCTTACAAAGGTGGATTACGCTTCCACCCATCTGTTAATGCTAGCATTATTAAATTTCTAGGATTTGAGCAAATCTTTAAGAATTCATTAACGAACCAGCCTATTGGTGGGGGAAAAGGTGGTTCTGATTTTGATCCTAAAGGGAAATCAGATCTAGAAATTATGCGCTTTGCCCAAAGCTTCATGTCCGAGCTTAGTAGACACATTGGCCCCGATACGGATGTTCCTGCAGGAGATATTGGTGTTGGAGCACGAGAAATAGGTTATCTATTTGGCCAGTATAAGAGAATGCGTGGTGGCTATGAGTCAGGAGTTCTTACAGGTAAAGGCTTGAATTATGGTGGTAGCTTAGGAAGAACAGAAGCAACTGGTTATGGAACTGTCTATTTTGTGAACGAAATGCTAAGAGATAATGACCAATCCTTTGCAGGAAGTACGGTTGTCGTTTCCGGTTCAGGGAATGTTTCCATTTATGCGATTGAAAAAGCAACTCAACTAGGAGCGAAAGTCGTTGCGTGTAGTGACTCAAGCGGGTATATTCATGATCCGAACGGAATTGATCTCGCGACTGTAAAGCAATTGAAGGAAATTGAAAGAAAACGAATTAGCGAATATGTGACGGTTCATCCACATGCTGAATTTATTTCTGGGTCTACAGGTATCTGGAATGTGCCATGTGATATAGCGCTTCCTTGTGCGACTCAAAATGAAATTGATGAGTCTGCTGCTCGTACACTAATCGCTAATGGTGTTAAGGCTGTAGGGGAAGGGGCAAATATGCCTTCTACATTAGAGGCAATTGAACTTTTCCATGAAAATCGTGTATTATTCGGACCAGCTAAGGCTGTTAACGCAGGTGGAGTAGCTGTATCCGCACTTGAAATGGCACAAAATAGCGCAAGGTTGTCTTGGACTGCTGAAGAAGTCGATGCTAAATTACAAGTAATTATGAAAGATATTTATTTAAGTAGTATCCAAGCTGCCAACACTTACGGTGTCCCTGGGAATTTAGTTGTTGGTGCGAACATTGCGGGATTCAAAAAGGTAGCCGATGCGATGATTGCACAAGGAGTTATTTAACATCTGAATGTAATCAAATAAAAAGCCTTCATACATTCCCACTTACACCTTTTCCTAAAGCCCTTGAAAAAGTATAAATCAACTTTTTCAAGGGCTTTTCTTCTTATATACGTTTGCATGACTTTCTATTTATTAGAGTAGCATTTATTTTTTCAACAATACCATTCTGTCCTGTTTCTTCAATTGATTTAATTAGAAGTGTTGTGGCTCTTTTAGCTATATCTGCAAATGAAATATCTATTGTTGTCAACGGGGGTGTTAAATATGGCGCAATAAACGAATTATCAAAACCGACGATAGAAATATCATCTGGAATAGCCAACCCTAGCTCTGTAACGGCTTTATACGCTCCTATAGCCATTGTGTCATTACTGACAAAAATGGCGGTAGGCTTGTTAGATGCATTGAATATATGCTTTATCCCTTCGTAACCGCTATCCTCAGTGAAATCCCCTTGAAAAATATGCTCCTCACTGAGCTTTAATCCATTATAGCTTAATGTCTCTTTAAACCCATCTAGTCTTTCTTTAGCAGATAGTTTGTTTAGATTACCTGTAATAATTCCAATATTCTTATGTCCAAGTTCAATTAAATGGTTGACTGCTTTCGCACTCCCCTCATAGTTATCTGGATTAATATAAATCGCATTGTGTTCTTTACTATATACTGCGCTTGTATCAATCATTGCAATCTTATAACCTTGTTTAATGAGCTTAAAAATAAACTCATTTTCCTCTTCTTGTGTACCAACAAAAATAGCACCTTCAATCATTTTTTGATTGAAAATTCCTTCAACCTTCTTTAAGTCCTCTCTCGAATAAACAATGGAAATAATAACATAATAATTCAGTTTATTAGCTTGATCACTTACTGCATTGATAACCGGAGAAAAAAATGGGTTGTTGTATATTAATGTATCGTCAGTCGTTTTGAGATGATGTGTAGATTCGTTTTTCACATCTAACACAACAATAGCAATCATTTTATTTTTTGCGCCTGCTAATTTTCTTGCCGAAGCGTTAGGCGCATAATTATATTTTTCGATCGCTTTCCACACTTTTTCTCTAGTTGTCTGAGGTATATCTGGATAATTATTTATTACTCTAGTTATTGTGCTTCGGGAAACACCAATAAGCTTTGCAAGGTCCTCACTTCGCATAATGATCATACATCCTATCCTTAATAGTTTATTTTATTATAACAAAAGGCTGTCTCAAAAGGACCATTTGCCTTCTGGACAACCTATAATAAAGAACCTTTGGTTAGTATTCGTATTTATCCCCTGTAATCATTCATTTTTAAACCAAAATTCTCTTAAATTAGCGGAACCAGCACGAGATACGATATATATATCGTGAACGCCTTGAGCAGAAGCATCTAACGAAGGAGTCCCATTCCATTGATAATTCGCCCAACCAGCTGTCGGTTCATAGTTGACCGTTCCAATAATTCGGCCATTAGGACTACCTAGTCTAATGTCAAAACTCCCACTTTGTGTGGAAGCATAGCTTACAGCAAATGCATTATACCCTGTTGATAAATTCACGTTATCAAATTTTATCCAATTACCCGGGTAAAAACTTCCCACACCACAATTCCATGAGGTTACTCCACTTGCATCACTATATTCACATGCACGCAACTGGAAATCAGAAGCTATCGGAGTCTGAGGGCCACCGTTGTTCGGTGTATAGCGCACCCATTCATATGAGGCATTAGCATCTTCTCCACCATATGCTCCTGCCCATTCATCAATGCCATACGTATTCCAAATGTTCATCATAATTTTACTTGGATTACTAGGAATATTTTCTGTTGCTGTTGCGACTAACTCGCCATTTACATACCAACTGATATAATTTTCTTGCCAATCAAACGCATACGTATTAAAATTATTTGCTGCATCAAATCCTAAATCATGGAGTATTTCATTGCCTCCTATACCATTCGTGTAGTAATTAAACTGAACTTTAGTCGTATCATTACCTAGAAATTCAATATCAATCTCATCCCATGGTGCTCCATTATACGAAGGACCTGTATACGTAAAGAAAGATGAAATAACCCCTGATACATTTGATGGCTTCATCGATACTTCATATAACCCATAACCGTAAAAATGATTCGTTGCATATTCAGCACACTCATAGCTATATGGTGCTGCGTAAGAATGATTAGTACGGAGAGATAGTTCCATTTCACCGCCATAAAAATTAACTCTATTCGCACTCCAATAACACCCAAAAAAAGAGTCATCATTTCTCCATCCATCTGACATCTGCCAGTTTAATCCATCGTGACTATGAAACGAATGATACAATTCGTCCTCTGTTATTGGATTATGTGCATACGATACAACCTTTACAGAGACCAATATTAGTAAAGTCAAGACAAAAACCGTAACTGTTTTGAACATTTTCATTGTGATCACTCCCAATAGTATTTATCACTAAAAACCTACTATAATGAGTTAGACTCTTACTAGGATACTAGAAATTCTACTTTTTTCTTATACTCGTTCTGCTTAATCTAGATCTTAAGTAAAGAGTGAGACCTATTGCAAAAACGAACAGTCCCAATAGTAAATAGTTATACAATGAGGTTGCTGTATCAGGCAATCTTTCCTCATTTTTATGAGAATCTCTTTCTTCAATTTCATTCACAATCGGTTCTTCAACCGGTTCCTCAATTGGTAACTCTGGAGTTACTGGTGGATCTGGTAATTCTGAAAGGGGTGTATACCTCACCCACTCATAGTATGAATGTGTTGGCGTGGCATCGCCATCAAATACACCCGTCCATTCGTCTACTCCCACGCCCGGCCATAAATTCATCATAATCTTCTGCGGTGTCTGTGGAATGTTTTCTGTTACTGTATGAACAACTTCTCCATTGACATACCAGCTAATGAAATCCTCTCTCCATTCAAACGCATACGTATTAAATGATTCAGATGCATCAAACCCTAAATCATAATAAAACTCATTTCCTCCTACTCCATCTGTAAAATAATTAAATTGTATTTTCGTCGTGTCCTTACCTAAAAATTCAATATCAATTTCATCCCATGGATCTCCATCCCAATCCCACTCTCCTGTGTAAGTAAAGAATGATGACACTGTCCCTTCTACGTTAGCCGGTTTCATACTCACTTCAAAAAGGCCATATTGATAGAAATCATTTGTACGGAGTTCGCCTGCTTTATAAGGAGGTGCTTCTTCATCATTTTCAAGAATTTGCTCATCTTCTTTATCAATAGTCAGTCTCATTTCACCGTCAGACACTGTTACTTGTTCTGGGTACCATGTTGCATGAAACATATCTCCATTCGTCCAGACTCCAGCTTTAGACCAATGTTCTTCATCAAGAACTTCAAATGATTCGTAAAACTCTGTTCCCATTGGTCTTTCTTCCTCTGCTTTTACACCTTGATAATTAAATCCTACAACAAATATACCTACCAACAATGAAAAAATTGAAAATAAAACGAAAAGTCTACTTTGTACCATTTCTCAGCCTCCTATAATGATCCTTTACTAACGCGAGTTAGTAAAGGATCAAAAAATTTTGTTATTACTTTTCAGTAACAACTTAACATAATCTTTAAAGAGTTCGAGTAGATATTCGAAAGCGCTTTCAATATTATTATAAATGATTTTTATATAAATTCAATCATTTTTTATTATAGGGACGCTTATTTTATAGAATTTGATTAATAGAGAAATGAAGTAAGAGGAGAAGTCCTTCCTTCAAATTAACAGTTCAATTAAAATGAGAGGGTTACACGTTTTAAGGTGTAACCCTCTCATTTAATATTCCTCACGATGTCTATTCCTTATCATGGAATATAGCGCCAAATACGAATGTCATTATGGCAAAAACAACAAAACTCACCATCAAAACAGTTCCACCTATTATATAGAAGATAAGCGTAAATACTTCATCTGGATTAAAATTGTACACCCACATCCCAGCTGTCAATCCAAAACTTCCTATCAAAGCTGTCCACACATGAACAGAAGCTAGTTTTGATGACTTAGGTATCTTAAATAGTGCATAAAACACTGCAAAGGCAAACAGCGAAAGCCATCCGACTACAAGAATATGAGCATGGATCGCTCTAAACATATACGAGCCTGCACCAGCCATATGCCCGCCTATAAATACACCAATTACCGCATAAACTGCTGAAAATCGTAATAATAATTTCGTTCGATTCAAATTCAACACCTCAATGATTATCATAATCTAACTGT